>NZ_JBMGQR010000012.1:0-84304 GCF_049059935.1 Solicola agrisoli
CCCGGGGTTCACCAACACCGCGTCCTGCCGCAGCGCCGTGACGTACATCGACGGCGAGAAGGGGATCCTGGAGTACCGGGGCTACCCGATCGAGCAGCTGGCCGAGAAGTCGAACTTCCTCGAGGTCGCCTACCTGCTCATCCACGGCGAGCTGCCCACGGCCGACCAGTACGGCCAGTGGGAGCACGACATCACCTTCCACACCTTCGTGCACGAGAACATCAAGTCGCTCATGCAGGGCTTCCGCTACGACGCGCACCCCATGGGCATGCTGCTGTCGGCGGTCGGCGGGCTGTCGACGTTCTACCCCGAGGCCAGCAACATCTCCGACCCCGAGGTCCGCAACCTGCAGATCGTGCGGATGATCGCCAAGATGCCGACGCTCGGCGCCTGGGCCTTCCGTCACGCGCAGGGCAAGCCGTACGTCTACCCCGACAACGACCTCGGGTACGCCGAGAACTTCCTGGCGATGCTGTTCAAGATGAGCGAGCCCAAGTACGTCGCCGACCCGCGGCTGGTCAAGGCGCTCGAGGTGCTGTTCATCCTGCACGCCGACCACGAGCAGAACTGCTCCACCAACGCGGTGCGGTCCATCGGCTCCAGCCAGGTCGACCCGTACTCGGCGGTCTCCGGCGGCATCGCCGCGCTCTACGGCCCGCTGCACGGCGGCGCCAACGAGGCCGTCCTGCGGATGCTGCGACGCATCGGCGACGTCAGCAACGTCCCGTCGTTCATCGAGGGCGTGAAGAAGGGCGACGAGCGCCTGATGGGCTTCGGCCACCGGGTCTACAAGAACTTCGACCCGCGCGCCACCATCATCAAGAAGGCCTGCGACGACGTCTTCGAGGTCACCGGGGTCAACCCGCTGCTCAAGATCGCCGTCGAGCTGGAGAAGGTGGCGCTCGAGGACGACTACTTCGTCTCGCGCAAGCTCTACCCGAACGTCGACTTCTACTCGGGCCTGATCTACGAGGCGCTGCAGTTCCCGCCCGAGATGTTCACGGTGCTGTTCGGCATCCCGCGCACCGCGGGCTGGCTGGCGCAGTGGCTCGAGCTGGTCGACGACAAGGACCAGAAGATCGCCCGTCCCAAGCAGATCTACACCGGCGGACGCACGCTCGACTTCGTCGGGCGCGAGGAGCGCTGGGCCTGAGGCCCAGCCCCACCACGGCACGCACGACGGCCGGCGACGCACCTCGCGTCGCCGGCCGTCGTGCGTCCGGGCTCAGTACCGCTCGGTCCTCGCGTGGCTGGGCAGGACCGACGTCTGGCCGCTGTACCTCACCAGCACCTTGTGCCGGCGGACGGTGGAGCGGGCGAGCCGCACCTCCGCCACGCCGCCACGGACGGCGATCGTCCGGGTCAGGTCCCTGCCGCCGACCCGCAGCCGCAGCGTGCCCGACGGGCTCGCGACGCCCGGCGCCGTGACCTGGACGCGCACCACCGCGGTCGTCCTGTTCGCGCGGACGACCCGTGCCGTCGTGGTCGACTGTGCCGAGATGCGCATCGCCTTCGGTGAGACGCTGCTGCGCGTCACCGCCCCCGGCGCCGATGCGAGCACCCGGACCGTCAGCGTCTTGCCGGTGTCGGCCGAGGTGGGCGTGTAGGTCTTCGCGGTGGCCCCCGGGATGGCGACGCCGTTGCGCAACCACTGGTAGCTCAGGCTCAGGTCGAGCCCCTGCCAGGCACCCGGGGCGGCGGTCAGCGTGAACCCGACGACGGCCGGGCCGGCGTAGGTCGGTGCGGTGACCGGCACGATCCGGCTGAGCGTCGCCGCGACGTAGCTGGTGCCGCTGCCGACGGCGACCTGGACGGCCGTCGAGGGGTAGGCGCCTCCGGCGCGCTTGGCGTCGCCGTCGGCGAGGAACACCGTGACGGTTCCGGTCGCGACCCCCTTGACCTCGACCTTGCCGGACGCGTCGGTCACCGCCCCGGTGAGGAGCGTGTTGCCGGTCTTGACGTTGACGGCGACGCCGGCGATGGCCGAGCGGCTGTAGGCGTCGGTGACCTGCACGGCGACCTTGCCGCTGACCGGCACCGGAGTGGTGGGCGCCGGTGTGGTCGGAGCGGGCTTCGTCGGGGCCGGCGTCGTCGGGGCCGGCATGGTCGGCGCGGGCGTCGTCGGAGCCGGCGTGGTCGGAGCCGGCGTCGTCGGAGCCGGGGTCGTCGGCGCGGGCGTGGTCGGAGCCGGAGTGGTCGGAGCCGGAGTGGTCGGAGCCGGGGCGGTCGGGGCCGGAGCCGGAGTGGTCGGCGCAGGCGTCGTCGGGGCCGGGGTGGTCGGCGCGGGCGTCGTCGGCGCAGGCGTCGTCGGAGCCGGCGTCGTCGGCGCAGGCGTCGTCGGGGCCGGGGTGGTCGGTGCGGGTGTCGTGGGCGCCGGGGTCGTGGGGGACGGCGACGGAGATGGGGTCGGCGACGGGGTCGGCGTCGGATCGGTCGCGGAGGTCCTGATGTCGGCGTTCACCGCGGCCGAGCCGACGGTGACGTCCGTGCTGCCGATCGACGCACCACTGGCGTTGAGGACGGTGAGGCGGTAGCCGCCTGCGGCCATCAGGGGCATCGAGTAGCTGCTCGACGTGGTCGACACCGACGCGTACGGCTGCGTGCGGTCGGTCGTGGCGCGCACGGTGTAGCGACCTGCGGGGAGCGCCGCACCCGAGGTGCTGCGGAGCGTGCCGCTCACCGTCGTGCCCGCGCCGATCACGGTGTCGAAGTCGGTCGGCCCCGGCGTCACCGTGGTGGACGCGCTGCAGCTGACGGCGTCCCGGTAGAGCTCGGGCGCCATCGACGGGTGCCTCGTCTCGAGCTTGTAGGAGCCGAGGTCGAGGAACACGCCCCACTCGCCGTCGGAGTCGGTGGTGAGCTCGTCGATCACGCTGGAGCAGGACGTGTCGAGGATGCGGACCGTCGCGCCGACGACGGGCTTGCCCGCCGCGTCGCGCACGGTGCCGGCCAGGGTGTCGCCGGCGGCCATGGCGGGCGCGACGAGCAGACCGGTGACGACCGCACCGGCCGCCGCGACCACGGCGACGCCTGCCAGACTCCTGTGCAACGACCTGCTCATGGGGCATCCTCGATCTAGTCCAGATGAAGTAGGTCTCATCAGTTTGGAGTAGACACCGGGAGACGACGTGACGATCCGTCGGAATGACCCGAAGGGACTACGCCCAGACCGGACATTCCCGCCGAGCCGGGCCTCGACGGCGCCTCGACCAGGGCTCTCGGTGCGGGTGCGGTCCTGTAGTAGCGTCACCGCGTGAGCGCCGTCGAGTACACCCACGAGGCGGGGATCGCCCGCATCCACCTGAATCGTCCCGACCGTCTGAACGCGGTGGTGCCGG
The DNA here is from genome assembly GCF_049059935.1 of Solicola agrisoli. NCBI lineage: Bacteria > Bacillati > Actinomycetota > Actinomycetes > Propionibacteriales > Nocardioidaceae > Solicola > Solicola agrisoli. Next base: position 3,339 of record NZ_JBMGQR010000012.1, read on the forward strand.
CCCTGGTCGACGGTCTGCTCGACGCGTTCGACCGGGCCTCCGCCGACGGCGCACGGGTGGTCGTCCTCGCCGGGCGCGGCCGGGCGTTCTGCTCGGGCTACGACCTCAAGGAGCCCGACCTCGACGAGACGGCGCTCCAGACGCGCGCGCGGGTCGAGCGCATCCAGGACGTCACCCGGGCGTTCCGCCGCTTCCCCGGCATCGTGGTCGGCGCCGTGCACGGCTACGCGCTCGGCGCCGGTGCGGAGTTCGCGCTCGGCTGCGACCTGGTGGTCGCCTCCGAGGACGCCCAGCTCGGCTTCCCCGAGGTCGGCGTGGGCCTGAGCGTCACCGGCGGCATCTCCCAGCTGCTCCCCCTCGTCGTCGGACCGATGCGCGCCAAGGAGCTGCTGCTGCTCGGCGAGCGCGTCGACGCCGAGCGCGCGCGGGAGATGGGGCTGGTGAACCGCGTCGTGCCGCAGGGCACCCACGAGGACCACGCGCTCGAGCTGGCGCGGCGCGTCACCGAGCGGCCCGCGCTCGCCACGGCCATCGCCAAGCAGACGATCGACCGCGGCGTCGACGCCACGCTCGACCAGGCGCTCGCCCACGAGGTCGAGCACGCGCTGCTCACCCGCGCCGCCAACGAGCGCGACGTGTTCGCTCCCGGGGACTGAACCGTGCCCACCGTCGTCGAGGCGCTCGACCGCGCCGCGTCCTCCTGGCCCGACCGCGTCGCCTGGCGCTTCGACCCCGGCCGCACCCTGACGTTCACCGAGGTCGCCCGCGACGTCGGGCGCCTGGCCGCGGCGCTCGCGGCCGACGGCGTCGGGCCGGGCGACCGGGTGGCCGTCCTGCTGCCCAACCGGGCCGAGCACCCCCTCACCTGGCTCGCGCTGATGCGGCTCGGGGCGGCGATGGTGCCGGTCAACGTCCGCTACCGCAGCGCCGACGCCGCGCACGTCCTCACGCTGACGGGCGCCACGCGCGTCGTCACCGACGCCGGCAGTCGCGGCGTGCTCGACGAGCTCGACGCCCCGCCGCGCGTGCTGCTCGTCGACGACCTGCTCGCCGCCGGTGCGCCTCCTGCTCCCGTCGCCGTGCCCGACGAGGCAGCCGTCGTCAACGTGCAGATGACCTCGGGCACCACCGGCCGTCCCAAGGGGTGCCTGCTGACGCACCGCTACTGGGCCACGATCGGGCAGGGCATGGTCGACGAGTTCCCCCACCTCGGGCCCGACGACGTGATGCTCACCGCGCAGCCGTTCTCGTACATCGACCCGCAGTGGAACCTCGTCGCCGCGCTCCTCGCCGGCGCCGAGCTGGTGGTGCTCGACGGGTTCCACCCGAGCACCTTCTGGGAGCGCGTCCGCGCGCACGGCGTCACGTACTTCTACTGCCTGGCCGCGATGCCGACGCTGCTGCTGCGCCAGCCACCCGACCCCGCCGACCAGCAGCACCGCGTCCGTGCCGTCCAGTGCTCGGCCATCCCGCCGGCCCTGCACGCCGAGATCGAGGAGCGCTGGGGCGTCCCGTGGTTCGAGGCGTTCGGCATGACCGAGACGGGCGCCGACCTCCGGGTCACCCCGCTCGACCACGACGAGCTCGTCGGCAGCGGCTGCGTCGGCGCGCCCACCGCCTACCGCGAGGCCCGCGTCGACCCCGCCACGGGCGAGCTGCAGCTGCGCGGCGCCGGGATGATGGACGGCTACCTCGACGACCCCGCCGCCACCGAGGCGGCCTTCGTCGACGGCTGGTTCCGCACCGGCGACCTCGCCCGCCTCGACGACGAGGGCCGCGTGTACCTCGTCGGACGGCTCAAGGACATGATCCGGCGCAGCGGCGAGAACGTGGCCGCGCGCGAGGTCGAGGAGGTGCTGCTCACCCACACGTCGGTGCGCCTGGTCGCCGTCACCGGCATGCCCGACGAGATCCGCGGCGAGGAGGTGCGCGCGTGGGTCGTGGCCGAGGGCGACGTCGACGCCGCCGCGCTCTCCGCGCACTGCGCCGAGCGGCTCGCCCGCTTCAAGGTGCCGCGCTACTGGTCGTTCCACGACGACCTCCCGCGCACGCCGTCCGAGCGGGTGGAGAAGCGCCGCCTGGCCGACCTGACGGCCGACGTCGTCGACCTCGCGGCGGCTCGCGCGTGACCGACCTGCTGCTCACCGGCGCCCGGTTCCTGACGATGGACCCGCGGCAGCCGGTCGCGCGCGCGGTGTCGGTCACCGGCGACCGCGTCGTCGCCGTCCACGACGACCCCTCGCCCGACGTGCGCGCGCTGCGCACCGTCGACCTCGGCGGCTCGACGGTCGTCCCGGGCCTGTCCGACGCGCACAACCACATGGCGTGGTTCGGGATGAACCTGCTCGAGATCGACCTCGGCACCCCGCCCGTCCGCAGCCTCGACGACGTGTACGCGGCCGTCGCCGGGCGGGCCGCGGCGTCGGCGCCCGACGCGTGGGTCGTGGGCGCGGGCTACGACCAGAACAAGATCGGCGGCCACCCCGACCGCGACCGCCTCGACGCCGTCGCCGGCGGGCGGCCGGTCTGGCTCAAGCACACCAGCGGCCACATGTGCCAGGTCAACACCGCGGTCCTGGAGCTGCTCGGCCTCGCCGACGCGGGCCGCGACGTCCCCGGCGGTGCCGTGGTGGTCGACGAGCACGGCCGCCCGACCGGGCTGATGCAGGAGCGCGCGCAGTCGCTGGTCTCCGACCTGGTCCTCCCCCACCGCCTCGACGACCTCGTCGACGCGGTCGAGCGTGCCGGCCTGCGCTACCTGTCCGAGGGGCTGACCAGCGTCACCGAGGCCGGCATCGGCGGCGGGTGGATCGGCCGGTCCCCCGTCGAGCTGGACGCCTACCAGCGCGCCCGCGAGCAGGGCCGTCTGCCGGTGCGCGTCGAGCTGATGGTGGCCCACGACGCGCTGCACCCGCTGCCGGCGCACGACGACGACCACCTGCGCCTCGGCCTCGACCTCGGCGTCCGTACCGGCCTCGGCGACGACTGGCTGCGCATCGGACCGGCCAAGGTGTTCAGCGACGGCTCGCTGATCGGCCGCACGTCGGCGATGTGCGACGACTTCGCCGACCTGCCCGGCGAGCGCGGCTTCCTGCAGGACGACGCCGACGCCCTGCACCGGCGCATCGTCGACCTCCACGTGTCGGGCTGGCGGGTGGCCGCGCACGCCATCGGCGACGCCGCCATCGACCTCGTGCTCGGCGCCTACGCCGAGGCGCAGCGGGTGCTCCCCCGCGCCGACGTGCGTCACCGCATCGAGCACTTCGGCGTCGCCCGCGACGACCAGGTCGCCCGGGCCGCCGAGCTCGGCGTGGTGCCGGTGCCGCAGGGCAGGTTCGTCAACGAGATCGGCGACGGCATGCTGACGGCGCTCGGCCCCGAGCGCGTGCCGTGGGCCTACCGCTCGCGCTCGATCCTCGACGCCGGCCTGTGCCTGCCGGGCAGCTCGGACCGGCCCGTCGTCGACGGTGCCCCGCTGCTTGGCGTGCACGACCTCGTCAACCGGCGGACGTCCTCGGGTGCCCCGTTCGCGCCCCACGAGGCGCTGACCGCGCACGAGGCCCTGCACGCGTTCACGATGGGCTCGGCGCACGCCGGCCACCGTGAGCGCACCAGCGGCTCGATCACCCCCGGCAAGCTCGCCGACCTCACCGTCCTCGACGCCGACCCCACCGCCGTCGATCCCGACACCATCGCCGGCATCGGCGTGCGCGCGACGTACGTCGGTGGCCGGCTCGCCTTCGAGAGAGGACCGTCGTGACCGACGCCCTGGCCCCCGTGGAGACCCTCGACACCGCCGGGCAGGAGGCCGTCCGCGCGATCTACGAGGCGGGCTTCCCGCCCGCTCACTACTCCTCGTGGGAGTCGGTGACGAGCGCGCGCACCGCCGGCGAGGAGGCGCTCGTCTTCACCGCCGACGGCACCCCGCTCGGGTTCGTGCTCGTGCGCTCGCTGGTGCCCACGGACCGGCTGTTCCTGCGGTACCTCGTCGTCGACGAGGCCCGCCGCGGCGAGGGCGTCGGCGGCCGGGTCTGGCAGCACCTGCGCGACCACGGACGTCGCCTCGACGCGTCCGTGCTGGTGTGGGACGTCGAGCACCCCGACGAGCCGGGCACCGACCCGTCCGAGGCCGACGTGCGGCGCCGGCGCATCGGGTTCTACGAGCGCCTCGGCGGCGTCGTCCTGCCCGTCGACGACTACACGAACCCCTCGCTCACCGACGACGGCGTCGACGTCGAGAGGCCCATGCTCCTGCTGGCCACGTCGTTGGGCGACGACCCGGCCGTCCCCACCGACGACGCCGCCTGGGTGGACGGCGTCGTCCGCGACGTCCAGACGTACCGCTGGGGCCGCTAGCCGGCCTTGACGGTCACAGCGTCGTGCGCGGGCGCAGCGGCATGTCGGCGGCGGTGTAGACGGCGTCGATCAGCTCGGCCTGCGCGATCGCGTCGTCGGCGTCGGGCCCGATCGGCGTCCCGTCGCGCAGCAGCGCCGCCAGCGCGTCGAGCTGGTAGGCGTACGTCGAGCGGGTGCCGAGCCGCTCGGTGCGCTCGCCGTCGGCGGTGGTGACGACGACGCGGTCGTCCTGCTGCGGCAGCACGTACGCGGGCGCGTGGAGGGTTCCCGCGTCGCCGGTGAGGGTGAGGCTGAAGTCGACGTCGTCGTGGCCCATCGAGCTCAGGACGGTGGCCGCGACCCCGCCGGGCAGGGTGAGGTCGACGTCGACGGCCGCGTCGACGCGCGGGTCGTCGTCGCCGCCGGTGCCGCGGGCGGCGACGACCTCGACGGTGCCGCCGAGCACACCGGCGATCGTCCGCGCGGCGTTCAGGCCGTAGCAGCCGACGTCCATCAGCGAGCCGCCCGCGAGGTCGAACGACCAGCGCGGGTCGCCTGCGTCCGGCGGAGGCATGCGCATGGAGACGTCGAGGCGCTGCAGGGTGCCGAGCTCGCCGCTCGTCAGGACCTCGAGCACGCGTCGCATCACCGGGTGGTGCAGGTAGTGGAAGGCCTCGACGACCTGCACGCCCGCGGCCGCGGCGGCGTCGCGCACCTCGCGCGCCTCGGCCGCGTCGGACGTGGACGGCTTCTCGGTGAGCACGTGCTTGCCGGCGGCCACCGCGCGCAGGTTCCACGGCCCGTGCAGGCCGTTGGGCAGCGGGTTGTAGACCACCTCGACCTCGGCGTCGGCGAGCACGTCGCCGTAGGAGTCGACCACCCGCTCGACGCCGTGGTCGGAGGCGAACGTCTCGGCCCGCGACCGGTCGCGGGCGGCCACGACGACCAGACGGTGCCCGGCCTCCGCCGCTGCCTTGCCGATGGCGTTCTCGCTGATCCGGGCGGCGCCGAGGACGCCGATGCGCAGGGGTTCCATCCCCCGATCCTGCCAGGTCGGGCGGGGACCAAATACCACGTGAACGTGGTAACTGAGCCCGAGCACGGTAGATCTACCGTGCTTCGACCCAGGTACCACGTGAACGTGGTGATTGGTCGTCCCGGTCAGCGGGCGCGGGAGACGCGCGACTCGTCCCAGACGGGGGTGTCGGACTCGTAGACCGAGCCGTCGGAGCCGTAGACGAGGAAGCGGTCGAACCCGCGGGCGAACCAGCGGTCGTGGGTGACGGCGACGACCGTGCCGTCGAACGACGCCAGGCCCTCCTCCAGCGCCTCCGCGGACTGGACGTCGAGGTTGTCGGTGGGCTCGTCGAGCAGCAGCAGGGTGGCACCGGACAGCTCGAGCAGCAGGATCTGGAAGCGTGCCTGCTGCCCGCCCGACAGCTGCTCGAACGCCTGCTCGGCGGCGTGCGCGAGCTCGTACCGGTCGAGGGTGCGGGCCGCCTTCTCGCGGTCCATCCCGGCGCGGTGGTCGTCGCCGCGGCCGAGCACCTGCAGCAGCGTGCGTCCGACCAGCTCGGGGTGGTCGTGCACCTGGTCGAACCAGCCCGGACGCACGCGCGCGCCGAGCTTGGCGCGGCCCGTGTGGCGCACGGGGTCCATCGGACGCTCGCCCACGGGCTGGTGCTCGACGTCGGGGTCGCTGCCGCCGGCGGCGAGCAGGCGCAGGAAGTGCGACTTGCCCGACCCGTTCGAGCCGAGCACGGCCACGCGCTCGCCGTACCAGAGCTCGAGGTCGAAGGGCTTCATCAGGCCGGTGAGCTCGAGGTCCTCGCAGACGACGGCACGCTTGCCCGTCCGGCCACCCGTCAGGCGCATGACGACGTTCTGCTCGCGCGGCACGGCCTGCGGCGGACCGGCCTCCTCGAACTTGGCCAGCCGCGTCTTGGCCGCCTGGTAGCGGCTGGCGAGCCCGTCGTTGTAGGCCGCCTTGTTCTTGTACATGAGCATCAGCTCGCGCAGCTTGACGTGCTCCTCGTCCCAACGCCGGCGCAGCTCCTCGAACCGCTCGAAGCGGGCCTTGCGCGCGTCGTGGTACGACCCGAAGCCGCCGGGGTGCACCCACAGCGAGTTGCCCGCGGCACCGAGCTCGACGGTCGCGACGCGCGTCGCGGTGTTGGCCAGCAGCTCACGGTCGTGGCTGACGTACAGGACGGTCTTGGGCGACGCGGCGAGGCGCTCCTCGAGCCAGCGCTTGCCGGGCACGTCGAGGAAGTTGTCGGGCTCGTCGAGCAGCAGCACCTCGTCGGGCCCGCGCAGCAGCGCCTCGAGGACGAGCCGCTTCTGCTCGCCGCCCGACAACGTGTCGAGGTCGCGGAACCGCGCGCGGTCGAAGCCGACGCCGAGGGCCTCGGTGCAGCAGGCGTCCCACATCACCTCGGTGTCGTAGCCGCCCGCGTCGGCGTACTCGGCGAGGAGCGTGGCGTAGCGCATCTGGGTGCGCTCGTCGTCGGTCTCCATGAGCGCGAGCTCGACCTCGTCGACGGCGGCCGCCGCGGCGCGCACCCGCGGCGGGGCGACCGACAGCAGCAGGTCACGGACGTCCTGGCTGCCGCGTCCGACCACCTGGCGCATGACGCCGAGCCCGCCCGAGCGCGTCACGGTGCCGGCGTGCGGCGCCAGCTCGCCGGTGACGATGCGCAGGAGCGTCGTCTTGCCCGCGCCGTTGGAGCCGACGAGCGCGACCTTGGCGCCGTCGCCGACCCGCAGCCCGACGTCGTCGAGCAGCACCCGGCCGTCCGGCAGCTCGTAGCGGATGCCGCTCAGCTCGACGTGACCCATGGGTCCGAGTCTCCCGGACCCATGGGCGTCAGCGCACCTGCTTTGCGTGCCCGTCGTCGGTGATCCGCACCTCGTCGAGCACCTGGCCGACGCCACGACTGGTGGTCGATCCCTTGCCCTTGGCGCTCACGACGGCGCGGAACGTCAGGGTGCTGCCCGAGACGGTCACGGTGCCGTAGGTGGACGTCCGGTCCGCCGCGACCTTGCGGACGGCTCCGTTGCGGGTGAAGTCGTTGGCCGACGCCGGGGCCAGCGGGTAGTACTTGGGCCCGGAGTTCATCGTCACGTACTGCGGGCCGTCGGGGCGGACGTACCCGCGCGTGTAGACGTGGTCGTGGCCGGTGAGCACGAGGTCGACGTCCCTCCGCTCAAGGATCGGGCCCCAGGCCCTGCGCACGGACGGGTCCACGCGGTCGCCGCGTCCGGCGTACACCGGCTGGTGGAAGGCGACGACCGTCCAGCGCGACGGGTTGGTGCGGGCCGCGAGGTCGAGGAAGGCGGTCTGCTCCTTCAGCTTGCGGTTGCCGTCGAGGACGATGACGCGCACGCCCTGGTAGTCGGTCCAGTACCAGGTGCTGCCCTGGCCCTTCACGCCGTTGCGCGCGCCCTCGGTGTGCGCGCGGTGGGCCTTTGCGGTGCGGTCGGCGCGGTACTCGTGGTTGCCGGCGACGGCCACCAGCGGCACCCGGCTGACGCGCGGGCCGAGCGCGTCGAACGCCTGGTCCCACTGCGCGTCCGACGACGGGGTGTTGACGAGGTCGCCGAGCTGCAGGACGAAGCGGGCGCGCGGCTCGTCGGCGAACGCCCGCCGGGTGACGGCGGTGAGCGAGCTGCGGATCGACTTCTGCGCGTCACCGAGCACCACGAACGAGTAGGGGGCGGCGTCGGCCCGGGCCGTGGTGAAGGTGCGCACCGGGCTCCAGCCGCGCCTGCTGCCGACCTTGTAGCGATACGCCGTGCCGGCACGCAGACCCGTCACCGTGACGCTCAGGTGGCGGGCGCTGCCGATGCGTCGCGTCTTGGTGGAGCGCACGCTGCGGGTGCCGCCGGGCCCGGCGACCACCACCCGACCGGCCCTCGCGCTGGTGCGCCACGTGAACGTCTGCGAGGTCGCCGGTGCCGCGGTGGGGCTCAGGACGACGCGGTCGGGGTGGACCCGGGGGCGCACGGCCTGCGAGGGGGCGGCCACCAGCGCGGCGGGGACGGCCGCGGCGAGCAGGCCGACGACGACGGCGCGCAGGGGATGCTTCACCCGACGACGGTAGCAACGCCGCGTCCGGTTCGTCCCGACCTTGCGGGATCGCCTAGGTTGACGGGCGTGCGCTGGCGACTCGACGTGTCCTACGACGGTGCCGGGTTCCACGGCTGGGCCACGCAGCCCGGCCTGCGCACCGTCCAGGAGACGATCGAGGACGCGTTGGCGATGGTGCTGCGCCTGCCCGAGCCGGCCCGTCTGACGTGCGCCGGCCGCACCGACACCGGCGTCCACGCGCGGGGACAGGTGGTGCACGTCGACCTGGACGCCCTGGACGAGCAGCCCGAGCCCGAGCGCCTGCTGCGTCGCCTCGCCCGCGTGCTGCCGCCCGACGTCCGCGTGCGCGCCGTCCGGCACGCCGCACCGGGCTTCGACGCCCGCTTCTCCGCGCTCCGGCGCCGCTACGCGTACCGGATCTGCGACACCACCGCCGGCCCCGACCCCCTCGTCCGCGCGCACGTCGTCGACCACCGCCGCCCACTCGACGTCGACGCCATGGACGCCGCCGGCGCCCACCTCCTCGGCGAGCACGACTTCGCCTCGTTCTGCAAGCGGCGCGAGGGCGCGACGACGGTGCGCCGGCTGCTGCGGCTGTCGACCGTCCGCCGCCCCGACGACGTCCTCGAGACCACCGTCGTCGCCGACGCGTTCTGCCACTCGATGGTCCGCTCGCTGATGGGCGCGCTGGTCGCCGTCGGCGAGGGACGCTTCGAGCCCGCCTGGGCCGCCGAGGTGCTCGCCGGCCGCACCCGCGCCCCGCAGGTCACCGTGATGCCCGCGCACGGCCTCACGCTCGAGGAGGTCGTCTACCCCTCGGACGCCGACCTCGCCTCCCGCGCCCACGAGACCCGTCGCCGACGCGACGAGCCGCCCGCCTGACCCTCGGCCCACACCTGCCGCCCGCTCCCTCCCCCGCCCGCCGAGTGGCGCAGAACCGGGCCGACACGCCGACGAGGACCCCGATCCTGCGCCACTCGGGCACAGGCTTGCGCCACTCGACGCGAACGCGCGGCGGCGTGTGTGGAGCCGTCCGGCAGACTGGTCGTCCCGATCCCGATGCAGAAGGCAAGGTGCTTCACGATGCCCGCAGGTCTCGTCCGTCCCCGTCGCAAGGTCATCGCCGGCGTCTGTGCCGGGCTCGCGCAGCGCTTCGGCCTGTCGCCGACGCTGGTGCGCGTCGCGTTCGTCCTCAGCTGCGTGCTGCCCGGGCCGCAGTTCGTGGTCTACCTGATCCTCTGGCTGATCATGCCCAAGGAGAAGTGAGGCCGATGGCCACCTGGGAGGACGTCGTCGCGCACGCGTCCGCCCTGCCCGGCGCCGAGGTGTCCACCTGGTACCGGACGCCGGCCGTGAAGGTCGGCGGCAAGGGCTTCGTCCGCCTCCGCGACGAGGCGGACGGGGCCCTGGTGGTGCTGTGCGGGCTCGCCGAGAAGGAGGCGCTGCTCGCGTCGGGCGACCCCGCGTTCTTCACCACCGCCCACTACGACGGCCACGGCTCGGTGCTCGTCCACCTCGACCGCGTCGACGACGCGCAGCTGCGCGAGCTGGTCACCGAGGCGTGGCGGACGCGCGCCCCGGCACGGGTGCGCCAGGAGCTGGACGACGCGTGAGCGGCCACTACTTCGACGCCGAGCCGGGGGTCGCCGACCGTCGCGCCACGATCGACACGCACGTGTGGGGGCGCGACCTGGCGTTCACCACCGCCAGCGGCGTGTTCTCGCGCGACGGCCTCGACAAGGCCACCGACGTGCTGCTGCGCGCGAGCGCTCCCCCGACGCAGGCCCGGACGCTGCTCGACCTCGGCTGCGGCTGGGGGCCGATCGCGTGCGCGGTGGCGGTCGCGTCACCGTCCACCACCGTGTGGGCCGTCGACACCAACGAGCGCGCCCGCGAGCTCACGTCGGCCAACGCCGAGGCGCACGGCGTCGCCGACCGGGTGCGCGTCGCCGCGCCCGACGAGGTGCCGCCCGACGTCGTGTTCGACGCCCTGTGGTCCAACCCGCCCATCCGCATCGGCAAGGCGGCGCTGCACGACCTCCTGCTCACCTGGCTCCCCCGTCTCGCCCCGGACGGCCACGCGCGCCTGGTGGTCGGCAAGAACCTCGGGGCCGACTCGCTCCAGCGCTGGCTCGGCGAGCAGGGCTGGCCCACCGACCGCGAGACCAGCCAGAAGGGGTTCCGCGTACTCGTGACGCGTCGCGCGTCCTGACCCGGTGACGGATTCCCAGGTATACCTGGGAATCCGCGCCCGCCACGGAGAACTTCCCGGGTACCGGGACAGATCTCCGTGCCCAGTGGGGCGCGTGGGACGAGCGCGACGTCAGACGCGCCCCGCCGCGAACCGGTGCACCCACCGACGCTGCCCGGGCGTCTCGACGGCGCGCGGGTCGTGGCCGTCGCGGACGAGCGCGACCGCGTCGTCGGGTCCCAGCCCGTCGAGCACGGCCAGGCAGGCGAGCGCCGTCCCCGTCCGTCCCCGGCCTCCCGGGCACGCCACCTCGACCCGCTCGTGCGCCGACCGCGTCCACGCCTCGGTGAGCGCCACGCGCGCGTCGGCGGCGTCGAGCGGCACCCAGAAGTCGGGCCACCGCACCCATCGGTGGCTCCACGGGACGGCCGGCGGACGCGTCCACCCGAGGTAGAGGCCGTGCTCGGGCCGATGGCCGCCGGGCACCGGTCGTCGCAGCGACCGCCCGCGCACCACGCGTCCCGACGGCAGCGCGAGCGCGCCCTCGTCGGAGCCCGGACGCCACGTCATGCCCCCATCCTGCGGTCCCACCCGTCCCACCTCCCCTGGTTTCCCGACGACACCCCGGAAAGTTCTCCGTGGTCCCGACGGTTTCCCAGGTGAACCTGGGAAACCGTCAGACCTCAGGCGTGGCGGGCGACGTGGGTGTCGGCGCAGGTGCGGAGGAGGTCGGTGACGCGGCGGACGGCGAGGCGCTCGGCCCGGTCGGGGCGCGAGAGGGCGACGACGTGGCGCCCGGCGCGCACCGAGCGCAGGGGCAGGAGGGCGAACGCGTCGGACGGGGCGGTGGTGAAGCGGGGCAGCAGGGCGATGCCGTGGCCCGCCGCGACGAGCGCCTCGGTGGCGCGGATGTCGCGCAGCCGCTGGACGACGCGCGGCACCTGGCCCGTCCGGCGCGCGAGGTCCTGCAGCACGGTGTCGAACGGGAAGCCCTGGGGCACGCCGATCCAGTCGTGATCCATCAGGTCCGCCGGACGGACGGCGTCGCGTCCGGCCAGCGGGTGGCCGAGCGGCACCGCGACGTCGAGCGGCTCGCGCATCAGCGGCGTGACGCGCACGCGCGGATCGGGAGCCGGCGGCGTCAGGCCGTGGTTGAGGACCACGTCGTGGTGGGCGACCATCGCGCCGATCGCGTGCTCGGGCGCGTCCTGGTCGGTGCACACCAGGTCGATGCCGGTGCCGTCGAGGTCGCGCAGCAGCGCGGGGAAGAACATCGCCGCGGCGCTCGGGAACGCCGCGAGCGTCACGGTGCCGACGGCCTCGCCGACGAACGCGTCCCACCGCGCCCGCACGCGCGCCACGCTGGACGCGACGTCGACCGCGCCGTCGGCCAGCAGCAGCCCGGCGTCGGTCAGTCGCAGCCCACGCCCGTCGGGCTCCACCAGGCTGACGCCGAGCTCGCGCTGCAGCGTCTTGAGCTGCTGGGACACCGCGGACGGCGTGCGGTGCTGCGCCGCGGCGACGGCCGCGATGCTGCCGCGGTCGGCCAGCTCGCGCACCAGCTCGAGGTGCCTGAGGTCCATCCCGGCAGCCTAGCGGCACCGTGAAGGTCACCTGAAGCATCACGTCACGACTATTCGCTTGTGCCGCACAGTGCGGCGCCACCAGGCTGGACCCCGTGAGCACCCGTGACCGCCTCCTCGCCGTGACGGTCGCCGTCGCGTGGGGGCTCAACTTCATCGCGATCGACCAGGCCCTGACGCACTTCCCGCCGTTCCTGCTCGTCGCCGTCCGGTTCACGCTGATGGCCGTGCCGACGATCCTGCTCGTGCCGTGGCCGCGGGTGCGATGGACGTGGTGGCTGCTCTACGGCCTCGGCTTCGGGGTCCTGCAGTTCGGCTTCCTGTTCGTCGCGCTCGAGTCCGGGATGCCCACCGGCCTGGCCTCGCTGGTGCTCCAGAGCTCGGCGCCGTTCACCGTGCTGCTCGGCGCGGCGTTCCTGGGCGAGCGGCTGAGCCGGCGGCAGTCGCTGGGCATCGTGGTCGCCGTCGTCGGCCTGGCCGTCGTCGGGCTGCACCGCACGCAGGCGGCCTCGTGGGTGCCGTTCGCGCTGACGCTGTGCGCCGGGCTCGGCTGGGCGCTGGGCAACATCGGCAGCCGGCAGGCGCGTCCCGAGCAGCCGATGCACCTCATGCTCTGGATGACGGTGGTGCCGCCGGTGCCCATGCTCGCGATGTCGTGGGTGTTCGAGGGCCGCGACGCGATCACGTCGAGCCTGTCGACGATGTTCACCGCCGACGCCCTGCCGGCCCTGCTCGGCGTGGCCTACATCGTGCTGATCGGGACGGTGCTCGGCTCGGGCATCTGGACGTCGCTGATGGCTCGGCACCCCTCGAGCGTCGTCGCCCCGTTCTCGATGCTCGTGCCCGTCGTCGGCATGACGGCCGCCGTGGTGCTGCTCGGCGAGCGCGTCGACGTGACCGAGGTGGCGGGCGCGGCACTCGTCGTCGCCGGCGTCGGATGGGCCTCGACGACGTCGCGACGACGGCGCGTCGCCCGCACCGGGCTGGAGGAGCCCGTCCGCGTCTGAGCAGACGAGGGCCCGGCCCCCCTGGGTGGGGAGCCGGGCCTCGTCAGGTCGGTTCGGGTCCGTGGATCAGACCGGGCTGACCTCGTGCGCCTCGCGGCCCTTGGGCCCGTCGACGACCTCGAAGTCGACGGCCTGGCCGTCCTCGAGGCTCTTGTAGCCGTCGGCCTTGATCTTGGACCAGTGGACGAACACGTCGTCCTGGCGCTCGACGGCGATGAAGCCGTAGCCCTTGTCTGCGTTGAACCACTTCACGGTGCCGCGCACCATATGCACTCCCGATGTCTGTGCGAGAGCCCACTGGGCCGGGCTCCCCTTGGTCGGCCCGACCCTATACGAGCGCTCAGCCCCCGGCCACCGCAGGAATGATCGAGATCTGAGTGTTCGCGGGGGTCTTGGTCGACAGGCCGTCGGCGAAGCGGACGTCCTCGTTGGCGACGTAGATGTTGACGAAGCGGCGCATCTTGCCCTCCTCGTCGACCACGCGGGCCTTGATGCCGGGGTGCGCCTGCTCGAGGGCGTCGAGCACCTCGTCGAGGGTCTCGCCCTCGACGGTGACCTCGTTGGCGCCGCCGGTGTAGGTGCGCAGGATGGTCGGGATGCGGACGGGGACGCTCATGGGGTGATCTCCTCAGACCAGGTTGGCGGCGGTGAACGCGGCGTACGAGGGCTCGATGGTCGCGTCCGGGCCCACCCGGTCGGCGATCGCGTCGAGCGTCTTGAGGCCGTCACCGGTGTTGAACACGACGGTCTCGGCCTCGGGGTCGAGCTGTCCGCTCGCGAGCAGCTTCTTCAGCGTGGCGACGGTGACGCCGCCGGCGGTCTCGGCGAACACGCCCTCGGTGCGGGCGAGCAGCTGGATGCCGTCGCGCACCTCCTCGTCGCTGACGTCCTCGACGGCACCGCCGGTGCGGCGGCAGGTGTCGAGCACGTACGGGCCGTCCGCGGGGTTGCCGATCGCGAGGGACTTGGCGATCGTGTCGGGCTTGACCGGGCGGACGACGTCGTGACCCTCGCGGAACGCGGCCGAGACGGGCGAGCAGCCGGTGGCCTGGGCGCCGAAGATCTTGTACGGCGTGGGCTCGACGAGGCCGGTGCTGCCGAGCTCGCCGAAGCCCTTGTCGACCTTGGTCAGCTGCGACCCGGACGCGACGGGGATGACGACCTGCTCGGGCAGGCGCCAGCCCAGCTGCTCGGCGACCTCGTAGCCGAGCGTCTTGGAGCCCTCGGCGTAGTACGGGCGGACGTTGACGTTGACGAACGCCCAGTCGTCCTCCTCGCCCGCGATCTCGCTGGCGAGCTTGTTGACGTCGTCGTAGTTGCCCTTGACGGCCACCAGGGTGCCGCCGTAGACGGCCGTGGTGAGGATCTTGGGGCGCTCGAGGTTGTCGGGGATGAACACGACGCTCTTGATGCCGGCGCGCGCGGCGGCCGCGGCGACGGCGTTGGCGAGGTTGCCCGTCGAGGGGCAGGCCAGCACCTTGAGCCCGAGCTCACGCGCGGCGGCCAGGGCGACGGCGACGACGCGGTCCTTGAACGAGTGCGTGGGGTTGCCCGAGTCGTCCTTGACCCACAGCGTCTTCATGCCGAGCTCGCGGGCCAGGTTGTCGGCCTTGATCAGACGCGTGTAGCCGGGCTCGATGTTGGGGATCGTCGCGATGTCGTCGCGGACCGGGAGCAGCGAGCGGTAGCGCCAGATGTTCTTCGGGCCGGCCTCGATCTGCTCGCGGGTGATGGCCGGGAGGTCGTACTGGACCTCGAGCGGCCCGAAGCACTCCATGCAGGCGTAGAACGGGCCGAGCTCCTGCCCGGCGCCACAGGCGCGACATCGCAGGCCGACGGCGTTGCCGAACGCCGGCAGGCCGGTGCCCGGGGTGGTGGGCAGGTCCAGGGTGGGTGCGCTCACGAGGCCTCCTCGTCATCTTCCCTGGGTGGCGACTCTCGCCCCAGGACGGAATTGGCACCATGACCAGCGGCGGCCTCGCGGTGTGCGAGATGACCGGTGGCAGGTTGCCGGGGCTTCAGCGGGCCGTGTCCCTCTGCCCCTCGTGATGAGCGACTTCAGCGTAGACAGCCGTCTCACATGGCGGCAACTCGGTCCGGATGCTGGACCGGACCGTCTCAGCCCCGACGTCGCCAGCGCGGCGTCCGCGGCGACGGGTAGCCACCGGCGGCGAGGCCCGCGAGACGCTCGAACGGGTTGTACGACGAGTGGTCGCCGGCGACGACCCACGAGACGCCCGCGGACGCCAGGTAGAGCGGCACCATCACGGGTCCCAGGCACGCCGCGTACTGGGTGCAGTGCCGGTCCTCGTGCGCGAGCAGCGACGGCCGGGCGCGCAGCCAGTCCGCGTCGTGCCGGCTGCACACCACGTTGCCGACGGTGAACGCGCTCGCGACTGGCACCGACCAGCGGTACCCACCGGCGAGCCAGGTGCCGCGCTCGTGCCGCTCGGGCACCGCTCCCCCGGCGCGCGCGACGACCAGGCCGAGCGGGGTCGACAGGTTGACCCAGTTCAGCACCGCCCGCAGGCGGGTCCAGACCGTGTCAGGCGCGCTGGTCGAGGGCATCGGCCAGGGCGGTCAGCCACGTGGCGACCTCGTCGGGCCCGGCGACCTCGAGGTCGGCGAGGTGCCCGAGGGTCTGCTCCTCGGTGGAGTGCGAGTACACGAGCAGCCCGGCCAGGCCCTCGGCGCGCAGGGCCGCGACGGCCTCGAACGCGGGCAGGTCGCCGAGGTCGTCGCCGGCGAAGACCACGGTGCGGGCACCGGTCTCGGCGACCAGGCCGCGGACGGCGTCGCCCTTGTCGGTGCCGTGGGCCCGCAGCTCGAGCACGTTCTTGCCGGGCTCGACGACGAGGTCGTGACGCGCGGCGAGGTCGGCGACCGGGCCGCGGAGGGCCTCGAACGCCTCGCGCGGCGCGTCCATCTGGCGGGTGTGGACGCCGATCGCGCGCCCCTTGTGCTCGACGTGCGCGTCGGCCAGCCCAAGCTCCTCCAGGAGCGCGGGCAGCTCGCCCTCGGCGCCGGCGATGCCCGCGGGCGGCGGCGGATCGGTGATCTCGCCGGTGACGGCGTCCCAGCGCTCGACGCCGTACTGGCCGAGGATCGACATCGCGCCCAGGCCGTCGACGTCCGCGAACCCGCCGAGGCTCAGCGCGGTGCGGACGGGCCGGCCGGTGACGACCGCGATCTTGCCGAGGTGGCGCCCCAGCCGCGCCAGCGCCTCGACGACGCCCGGGTGCACGTGGGCGGACGCGGGGTCGTCGACGATCGGCGCGAGGGTGCCGTCGAAGTCCAGGCCCAGCAGCACCGACGCGGGATCGGCCAGCACCGCCTCGAGACCTCGCGCGCCCTCGGCGGTGCGGGGCTCGACGACGGTCTGCGCGGACGAGGTGGCCATGTCCTCCATCATGAACCACGCTCGACGCGGGCGGTGCCGAACGCGGCGTGACGGTGGACGCACCGCCGTCCCGACCCCGGGTCGCTGACCCTTCCGGCCGCTACCGTCGGCGCATGCCCGGGCACTTCGACCTCTACCCGTCCTCGGTGGACGAGCTGGTCGGCGTCGCCGCCCAGCTGCGTGCCGCGGGCGAGCAGTTCGACGGCTCGGCCGCCGAGCTCGCCGAGGCCGGTGAACGTGCCACCCAGGAGGTGGCCGGAGACCTCGTCGGGCCCGTCGCCCAGGTCCCCGCACCGGCGGCCGGTGACGCCGAGAGCCTGCGTGACGCCTCGGTGTTCGCGGCCGGCGCGATGCTGTCGTTCGCCGAGGCCGTCGACGCCTTCGACCGCACCGTGGCCGGGCTCAACCGCGAGTACGACGCGCTGCCGCAGCCGCCGTCCCCCGAGTCGGTCGCCGCGCTGCGCCGCCGGTACGAGGAGGCCGAGGCCGAGGTCGACCGCGCCGGTTCCGACACCGCCGGCATGCTCGGTCGCGGGCCGAACGTCGCGGACCTCGCGATCCTGGGGTCGCGTGGGCTCCTCCCGAGCGCCAGTGACTACGACGACCCGGCGCTCGCGTCGGCCTTCGACAAGACCGGCAAGAACTTCCCCAACGCGGCCTTCCCCGTCGACGACCTCTCCCCCGAGGAGGTGGCCGTGTGGTGGGACTCCCTCACGCTCGTCGAGCGCCTGGCCGTGATGCGCAGCCGCTCGGCGCGGCTGGGCAACACCGACGGGTTGCCGGCCGAGGTGCGCGACGAGGCCAACCGGCTCGCCCTCGGCCAGGACCTCGAGGACCTCGAGCAGGCCGAGGCCGAGGGCCGCCTCACCGAGTCGCAGCAGCAGCGGCTCGTCAACGCGCGGCAGATCGCCGAGCAGCTCGCCCAGGCCGAGGGCCACGTCGACCCCGTCACCGGCGAGCCCACGGGCGCGCAGCTGTACGTCTACGACCCGTCGGACTACGACGGCGAGGGCCGCGCGGCCATCGTCACCGGCAACGCCGACACCGCCGACGACGTCGCGTGGAACGTCCCGGGCACCGACTCCGACGTGGAGAACATGAGCGTCTCGCGCAGCAACGCCATCTACGACGCCGCTCGCGACGACAACCTCGGCAGCCGCAGCACCGCCGTCGTCACGTGGATGGGCTACGACGCACCCGAGTGGAACACCAGCGTGGCCACCGAGGGTCGCGCCGAGGACGGCGCCCAGCGGCTGGCCGACGATGTCGCCGGTCTCGCCGCCTCGCGCGGGGACGACCAGCCGCACACCACCGTCATCGGGCACAGCTACGGCAGCACGACCGTGGCGCGCGCCGGGGCCGAGGAGGGCCTGGGCGACCACGCCGACGAGATCGTGCTGGTCGGCAGCCCGGGCGCCAGCAGCGCCGACCACGCGTCCGACCTCGGCGTCGGCGAGGACCACGTGTTCGTCGGCGCCAACAGCAGCGACCCCGTCACCTACCTCGGTGGCACGGGCTGGGTCCACGGGATCACCTCCACGCTCGGCAACGACCCGGCCGAGGACGACTTCGGCGCCGTCCGCTTCCAGGCCGAGGCTCCCGACCGCGCGTCCTGGGTCGGCTTCGGCGACCACAGCAAGTACTTCGACCCCGGCTCGGAGTCGCTGTACAACATCGCCCAGGTGGTCAACGGCGACCACGGCGACGTCACCACGGCCGAGCACCGCTACGACCCCTGGTACGACGAGATGCAGGACCCCGAGCGCGACCGCGAGCCCGGGGTGGCGCCACGATGACCACCGACCGGTTCTGGACGCGCCTGCGCACCCTGCTGCCCGACGCCGACCTGGTGGTGGTGCCCGCCCCCGCACCGCCGGCCGTCCTCGCCGACGACGACCGCCGCCTGCGTGCCGAGCGGGACGCCCAGCGCGTGCTCGTCGGCTCGTGGCGTGCCGCGTCGATCGACCTCCCCGCACCACCTGCCTACCGGTGGCGCTGGAGCGCGGTGGTCGACCCCGCCGACGCGCAGGTCGTCGCCACCGCCAGCGTCCCGCTGCCACCGGGTGGGGACGAGGGGCGGGCCGACGAGGTCCGGCGCGCGCTGGACGCCGCGGGCTGGGCGGTCTCGTCGCGGCGGCACCCCGCCTCGGTGCGCGCCGTCGCACCACCGGGGCACCACGCCGCCGGTCATGCGCTGCACGCGTTCGCCCACGAGGCGTCCGCGAGCTGGTTCGTCGTGGTCACCGGCCCGGCCGTGCCGGTCGGGGCCGAGGCGGTCGCTACCCTCTCCTCACGCGGGTACCAGGACCCGCCCTGGGACGAGGTGCCGTGAGGACGAACGCGACGACGCGTCGGACGGTCGCCGCCCTGCCCGCAGCGCTGCTCGTGGCGCTCGCCGCGGGATGCGGCGGCGGGTCGTCCACCCCCACCGGAGGAGGCGGAGCCAGCGTGAGCGACCCGGTCGACGTCGAGACCTCGCGCACCGAGGTGCGCGGCGCCGCCACCGACCTGCTGGCGGCCCTGACCGCCGCCGACGGGCCCCTCGGCTCGCGGGGCGGCACGGTCCGTTTCTCCAACGGCGCCTTCGCGCCGTGCACCGACGACGCCGCGGGCTTCGCCTACGACACCAACGCCCGGGTCGACCTCGACGCCGACAGCCTCTCCGCGCTGCCGGACGTGCGCGCCGCGCTGGAGGCCGACGGCTGGACGATCGACGACGACCCCGGCGGAGCCGACCCGGCCACCTCGGTCACCGCCCGCAAGGGCGAGCTCACCTCGCGCGTGCTGGCCTCGGAGAAGCCGCTGGCGCTCGTCAAGGTGCTGGGGCCGTGCCTGCCGGTGACGCAGGAGCAGAAGGACGACTTCGAGTCCAGCCCGGGCGCCGAGCCGCTCGACGGCTGAGCGGCGCCAGGGCCGCTCGTCGCCTCAGAGCCTGCTGGTGAGGATGACCGTGAGCCGGTCGAACTTCATCGGGTCGACCGCGGGCTTGACCCGGTCGACCTTCAGGTCGGCGGCCAGCAGGTCGGCCTGGGCCTTGAGCCGCTTGGGGTAGTAGACGGTGGTCTCGGGGATGTTGCCCGACCAGTTGTCGGTGCCCACGACCTTCCAGCCCGCGCCCTGGATCTTGTCCGACGCCGACGAGGCCAGGCCCGAGGTGCGCGTGTTGTTGAAGACCTCGACGTACGCCCGGGGCACCTCCTCGGGCTCGGTCGTCCTCGCCGGAGCCGGCGTGGGGGTGGGCGACGGCGCCGCCGACGGGGTGGTGGCCGGCTGCGTGGCCGCCGCCTGCTCGGCGCGGTCGGGGGTGCCGGTGATGAAGTAGCCCAGCAGCGCGACGACGACGAGCCCGAGCCCGGCGAGCACGGCCCACGAGGGGACGGCCAGGACCGATCCGGCGCGACGTCGCTTGCCCACGGGGCGCCCCTTCCGGCTCAGAGCTCGATGCCGAGGCGTCGAGCCGAGCGCTGACGCTGGCGGGCCGCGCGCAGACGACGCAGGCGCTTGACGAGGAGGGGGTCGAACGCGAGGGCGGCCTCGCGGTCGATCAACGCGTTCAGGACCTGGTAGTAGCGCGTCGCGGACATGTCGAACTTGTCGCGGATCGCCTGCTCCTTGGCGCCGGAGTACTTCCACCAGTGGCGCTCGACCGCGAGGATCTCGCGGTCGCGGTCACTGAGGGCTTCTCCTGCCACGGCGGCGACTCCCGAGGTGGGCACGTGCGCTGCGTCCATGGGGCCCATCGTAGGCGACGAACCACAGCGATGTCATTCGGTCGGCGGATCGGCATGTCCGCACCGGCCGCCACCCTAGGCCGTGCGCCTCTCGGACGGCGACGGCCCCCTCGCCGCCGGTGCGGGAGGGGGCCGTCGGGCGGTGCGGCGCGTCAGCTGCCGCTGGTGCCGCCGAGGTCGATGTCGCACTCCTCCTTGACGTTGGTGTTCACCTTCTGCATGTCGGTGTTCACCGCGGTCAGGTCGCCGGACAGCGACTG
Organism: Solicola agrisoli; assembly: GCF_049059935.1. Classification (NCBI taxonomy): domain Bacteria; kingdom Bacillati; phylum Actinomycetota; class Actinomycetes; order Propionibacteriales; family Nocardioidaceae; genus Solicola; species Solicola agrisoli. The sequence goes on from NZ_JBMGQR010000012.1 coordinate 23,936, forward strand.
CGCAGCCTGCGCGAACTTCGGGTCGGCCACGACGTCGGTGAGCTTCGAGCTGGACTCCGCACCGGCGTCCTCGAAGGCCTCGGTGAGCTTGTCGAGCGTGTCGGCGGTGTTCTGCCACTCCTTGGTGACCGAGTCCGGAGCCTCCTCGGCGATGTCGTCGAAGCGGTCGGCCGCCTTCTCGAAGTCGCCGAGCGTGAGGTCCTGCGGGTTCGAGATGCCGCCGATGTCGTTCTCGGCCGCCTTGATCTCGTCGCAGTAGGCGTTGCCGCCACCGCAGGCCGTGAGGACGAGCGTGACGAGCGCGGAGCCGGCGATCGCGACGGGTGTCTTGCGCATGTGGTTCCCCCGATGGGTCGAGACGACGGCGCCGGGCGCCGGTCGTCGCAGTCTGGTCGGCCCACGCTAGCGCGGACAAGGCCCGTCCGCCCTGGGTAGGGTCGCCCCATGGCCCCCACGTCGTCAGCGCCCGCGAAACGACCGCTGCGCAAGCGCAGGACCGCCAAGGGCGACCCGAAGGCCACCTTCGTCGTCGTGGCCAACCGGCTCCCCGTGGACCGGATCGAGCTGCCGGACGGCGGCACGGACTGGCGCACGTCGCCCGGGGGCCTGGTCACCGCGCTGGAGCCGGTGATGCGTCGCAACGGCGGCGCGTGGATCGGCTGGCACGGCGCCCCGGACGAGGAGCTCGAGCCGTTCGACAACGACGGGCTCTCGCTCGTCCCGGTGCCGATCAGCGCCACCGAGCTCGAGGAGTACTACGAGGGCTTCTCCAACGCGACGCTCTGGCCGCTGTACCACGACGTCGTCGCCTACCCCGAGTTCCACCGCGAGTGGTGGGACGCCTACGTCCGGGTGAACCAGCGCTTCGCCGACCGCGCCGCCGAGGTCGCCGCCCAGGACGCCGTGGTGTGGGTGCAGGACTACCAGCTGCAGCTGGTCCCGCAGATGCTGCGCGAGCTGCGACCCGACGTCCGCATCGGGTTCTTCCTGCACATCCCCTTCCCGCCCAACGAGCTGTTCCAGCAGCTGCCGTGGCGTCGTCAGATCCTCGAGGGCCTGCTCGGTGCCGACCTCGTGGGGTTCCAGATGCCCGGGGCGGCGCAGAACTTCGTGCGCCTGGTGCGGCAGCGCGTCGGCCACAAGACGCACCGCGACACCGTCTACCTGCCCGACGGACGACGCGTGCTCGCCCGCGCCTACCCGATCTCGATCGACACCTCCGGCCTGGAGGAGCTGGCCCGCCGACCCGAGACGCAGGCCCGCGCCGACGAGATCCGCGAGTCGCTCGGCAACCCCGACAAGGTGCTGCTGGGCATCGACCGGCTCGACTACACCAAGGGCCTGCGTCAGCGCCTGCGTGCCTTCGGCGAGCTCGTCACCGACGGCACCATCGACTTCGAGCAGGCGGTGTTCGTGCAGGTCGCGACCCCGTCGCGCGAGCGCGTCGACCAGTACCGGGTGCTCCGCGACGACATCGACCGCCTCGTCGGGCGCATCAACGGCGACGTCGGCCGCATCGGCCACCCGCCCATCACCTACCTGCACTCCTCCTACCCCCGCGACGAGATGGCCGCCCTGTACCGCGCCGCCGACGTCATGGTGGTCACCCCGCTGCGCGACGGCATGAACCTGGTGGCCAAGGAGTACGTGGCGTGCCGCTACGACGACACCGGCGCCCTGGTGCTCAGCGAGTTCGCCGGCGCGGCCGCCGAGCTCAAGCAGGCCTACCAGGTGAACCCGTACGACATCAACGGCATGAAGGACCGCCTCTACGAGGCCATGACCGGCTCGACCCGCGACCGCGCCCGCCGCATGCGTGCCATGCGCAAGCAGGTGCTCGAGCACGACATCGACCGCTGGGCCACCACCTTCCTCGACGAGCTCTCCCGCACCGACCCCACGCACGACAAGAAGCCGCGGCCGGTCTGAGGGGCCTCCGGGCCACCACCGCCCGGGGTCCGCTCGGCAGCCGGACACCGAACCTGCCATCAGCGGAGAAGTGCGCAGCGAGGACGGCGGCGGCGGGGCCCTTCCCGACCGGCGCAGGCAGAAGATCCGCGCGCCACAGCCGCTCGTGCGGCGGCGGCCACCCCCTCAGCGACGCCGCGCCAGGAACCCCTGCAGCCGCTCCTTCACCCCGGCCCACTCGTCGTCGACGAGCGCCAGCTGGACGGTGTCGCGCCAGGTGCCGTCGCGGCGCAGCTTGTGCTTGCGGAGCAGGCCCTCGCGGGTGGCGCCGAGGCGCTCGACGGCCGCGACGGAGCGCTCGTTGCGGGAGTCGACGTGCCAGACGACGCGGACGGCGCCGAGGGTCTCGAAGGCGCGGGTGAGCAGGAGCAGCTTGGACTCGGTGTTGACGCCGCTGCGCCAGGACGCCCGCGACAGCCAGGTGTAGCCGATGGCGAGCGAGCGGGAGCCGGGGTCGACCTCGTAGAAGGTGGTGATGCCGGCGACGGCGTCGCGCGCGAGGTCGACCTGGGTCCACTGCGTGGCGGCCGGGCGCGCGAGGTGGTCGGCGACCATCGCCTCGACGTCACCCAGGTCGGCGGGCGGGGCGTAGGACGTCCAGCGGAAGATCTCGTCGTCGTCGGCCGCCGCCAGCAGCCCGGGGGCGTGCGCCGGGTCCAGGGCCGTCAGCCGGACCAGGTCGCCGTCGAGGTCGGGGGCCCGGGTCCACTCCTGGGGCGGTGCGGTCATGGCACCGACCCTACGACGCCGGGACCGCCTCGGTCGTCGACGGCGCCTCGACCTCGCGGGCGGCGAGCGCACGCCGCAGCGGTCGCTGCGCGCACAGCGAGAGGACGACGGCGCCGGCCGTCGCGGTGACGGTGACGGCGAACGCCGGCGTGTGGCCGCCGGTGTCGGCGAGCCGCCCGGCGAGGCTCGAGCCCAGCGCGTAGCCGACGCCCGTGGCGGCGGCGAGCAGCGTCATGGCCGCGCCGACGCGCGACGGGGGGACGATCCGCTCGCCGAGGGTGAAGTTGCTGATCATGTAGGGCGCGACGGCGAAGCCGAGGGCCAGCACGACGAGCACCAGGGCGAGCAGGCCGTCGACGAGCAGCAGCGGCAGCGACAGGACGAACAGCGCGAGGGCCGAGCCGAGCATCCGGCGCTCGTGACCGATACGGGCGGGCAGGCCGGCGACGGCCAGGCCCGCGATGACGCTGCCGACGCCGAGCGTCGCGTGGGTGAGGCCCGCGACGCCGGGCTGGCCGACGGCGGTGGCGAGCACCGTCGCACCGGTCTGCGACGAGCCGAACACCATGCCGATGAGGCCCTGGGCGACGAGCAGCGTGAGCAGCAGCCCCGTCACGAGTCGTCCGGTCTCCGACGCGGAGCGGCGCGTCCGGTGCTCGTGGGCGACCGCCGCCGAGGGGTGGAGGGCGAACCAGGTGCCGAAGACGGCCAGCACCGCCGCGGCGACGACCAGCGCGCCCGCGGGGTCGACGAGCACGCCGATGACGCCGACCAGGGCCGGGCCGAGCACGAACGACGCCTCGTCCGCGGCGCCCTCGTACGAGAACGCGGCGTCGACGAGGCGCGGCTGCGCGGCACCGGTCCCGCGCGTGATCGGCCTCCACCGGACGCGGGCGAGCGGCCCCACCTGCGGCATCAGCAGCCCGGTCGCGGCGGCCACGCCGATCAGGGCGGCCTCGCCGGCGTCGGCGTGCGCGAGCAGCACGATGCCGACCAGCCCGAGGGCGCCGGCGAGCGACTGGACCAGGACGACGGGGCGCTGCCCGATCCGGTCCGCGAGCGACCCGGCGAAGGGCGAGCCGACGGCGTTGGCGACGGCGAGCGCGCCGGCCGCGGCACCGCCGGCGCCATAGCGTCCGGTGGCCGAGGAGACGAGCAGGAGGGTGCCGAGCTGGCTCATCGCGAGCGGCAGGCGGCCGAGGAAGGCGACCACCACGTAGGCGGGGCCGGAGAGTCGGAGGAGTCGGGCGTACGACGCGATCGGTGACACGGGCGCTGGACCTTCGGGTTCGACACGTGCCGCTAGGGGTAGCGGCGACCGGCGCGCCGTCCCACCACTCGTGCGCGCACACCCTGATACGGCCCCGACTGTACCGCCCGGACGGGTGGGTGAGCCAGTCGTCCGTGCCCACGCTCCGGACCGGGCACCTAAGTCGATCGAGAAAGTCTAGGATCGCGACCATGAGCTCGCCCTCGCTGCCGGACTTCCTGGTGGTCGGCGCCCCCAAGGCCGGGACGTCGGCCCTGCACGCCGCGCTGGCACGCCATCCCGAGGTGCACCTGACGTCGCCGAGCGCGCCGTACCTCAAGGAGCCGAAGTACTTCCTGTGCGACGACGCGCCGCCGCCGGCGTACCGCGGCCCCGGCGACGCGCACAGCAGCCAGGAGTGGGTCTGGCGCCGCGCCGACTACGAGGCGATGTTCGCCGCGGCTCCCCCCGGCACGCTGCGCGGCGAGAGCACCCCGTTCTACCTGTGGAGCCCGACGGCGCGCCGCCGGATCGCCGAGGAGCTGCCGCACGCCAGGCTCGTGGTCGTGGTGCGCGACCCCGTCGACCGCGCGTACTCCAACTGGATGCACCTGTGGTCCGACGGCCTGGAGCCCGACGCCGACTTCGTCTCCGCGTTCGGACGCGAGGACGAGCGCGTCGCCGCCGGGTGGGCTCCGTTCTGGCGCTACCGCGACCTCGGCCTCTACGGCCGCCAGCTGCGCGACCTGTACGACCGCGTCGACCCCGACCGCGTCCTCGTCCTGCGCTACGGCGACCTCGTCGACGAGCCCGACGCCACGCTGGACCGCGTCGCCCGCTTCCTGGGCATCACCGAGGGCCTCGTGGGAGAGGTGCCGCCCGACAACGCCCGCCCGTTCGTCGCCCCCGGACTGCGGACGTCGGTGCTCAGCCGTGCGGTGCGCACGGGCGCCGGCCTGGGCGCGCTCGTCCCGCCGAAGATCTGGCGCACGGCCAGCCGTCCGCTGCTCTCGGCGCTGCACGGCGACGGGACCACGCCCCGTCCGCGCCTGCAGCCCGAGCAGCGGGCGCGCCTGGTCGAGACGTACGACGCCGACATCACGCTGCTCGAGCAGCTGACCGACCTCGACCTGGAGCACTGGCGACGCACGACCGACCGCGGCTCGTTCGCGCAGCGCCAGGCCGCCCGTGCCGCCCGCGAGGGCGCGGCGGTCAGCGCCGGCTGAGACCCAGGTCCACCCAGACGAGGCGGTGGTCGCTGCTCGGGAACGGGAAGCTGCCCGTCAGCCGCGACAGCGGGTCGGCCTGCGTCGGCCAGAACACCCCGGCCCCGCGGACCCTCAGGTTCGGCGAGGGCAGCACGTAGTCGGCCCGCAGGTTGCCCGGTCCGGGGGTGTCGGCGAAGTCGGCGGTGTCGTACCGGGCGGGCGTGCGGTGCGACGCGTTCGCGCCGCCCTGCAGCCTCGCGGCCTCCTCGGCCCCGCGCGACGTCGGCCGCGGGTCGGTGAACCGCGGCGACCCGAGCAGCTGGTGGATCGCGCCGTCGAAGGAGTCGCCGTCGTTCGGGTCGGCGTTCTGGTCACCGGCCACCACGTACCGGGCGCCCTTCTCGATGCCGCCGCGACGGCCGCGGTCGTCGCGGATCCAGCGGTTCTTCGCACCCGAGACGTAGTCGGCCCAGAAGCCGATCTCGTCGTGGTTGCGGCGGCCGTTGCGGTCCTCGGGGCCGTCGAACGTGGGCGGCGTCGGGTGCGACGCGAGCAGGTGGACGGTGCGGTGGCCGACCCTGACGGGCACGTCCCAGTGCGACTTGCTCGACAGCGGCAGGACGTCGAGGTCGTCGGCAGAGTAGAAGTCCGGCGGGATGACGTTGCCCGGCACGTCCTTCCAGAGCAGGTGCTGGAAGGTGCGGACGGCCCGCTTCTCGATCGGGTACCGCGACAGGACGACCATGCCGTACTGCCCGGGGAACGTGCCGAAGCCGAGCGCGTCGCCGGGGCCGCCGACCGCGCCGTCCTTGTCGAGGTCGCGGCCGCTGGGCACGCCGGTGTTGACCGGCGCCGTGTACGCGTAGCGGTAGTCGATCGCACGGGCCCCCGACTGCGGACGCTCCAGGTAGTGGTCGCGGAACGCGTCGACGGCGGCGCCGCCCTCGACGTAGTCGAACTCGTTGAGCAGCAGCACGTCGGGCCGCGTCCGCTGGACGATCTCGGCGACGGCGCGCGCCTGCGGGTCGTCGGGGGTCGACAGGTCCTGGAGCAGCTCGCCCTCGGCGGTGCGGTTCAGGCTCGCGTTGAACGTCGCGAACCGCACGTCGTCGCGTCCGTGGCCGCGGTCGTGGTGGCCGCCGGCCGACGCCGGGGCCGACGTGGCCGCGAGCGCGAGCGTCAGGCCGGCGACGGCGAGCAGGATGGTGGGGGTGCGGCGCACGGGATCTCCTCGGTCGGGGTGTCCGACCAGAGGTACCCGCCGCGCACGGGGCCCAAACCGCGCCCCGGCGAACACGAGGTGAAGACCGTCAGACGACGGAGGTCATCAGGTCGTGCGCGCCGTCGGGGCGGGCGGCCTCGAAGTAGAACCGCGTGCGGCCGTCCTCGAGCGGCACCGCCGAGACGTAGCGCAGCGCACCGTCCGCGTGCGGGGACGACAGGCGCACCTCGTCGCTCGGCACCAGCACGCCGTCGCGCTCGACGGCCAGGCCCGTGGTCTCGAACCAGTTGGACTCCGCGTCGGGGCGTCCGTCGTAGAGCACGGTGAGCGGCTCGTGCGACAGCACCGCCGTCACGCGGGCGCCGCGGGCGTCCCACTCGCCCGGACGTCCGGCGAGCACCTCCCCCGCGTCGGTCCACGACAGGCCGTCGACGCTGGTGGCGTGGCGCGTGGTCATCCGGTCCTCGGCCCCGGGCACGTCGAGCGGGTGGCAGCAGACCCACAGGTGCCAACCGTCCTCGCGGTGCTCGACGACGGGGTCCTTGACGGCGACGAGGTCGTCGCCAGGCAGCACGACCCGGCGCTCCCCCGTGGCCAGGCCCTCGGGCGTGGGCGCGGTGAGCGAGTCGATCCACCAGTGCTTGGAGCCGGGCGTGGCGCACGAGAGGTAGAGCCGCCAGCCCACGCCGGGCACGGGCACCAGGACGGGTCGCTCGAACGACTCGGCGTCGAAGTCCTCGCGACGCACCTCGGCGACGGGCCTGAAGGCCACCCCGTCGTCGGACCGTGCGACGACGACGGACACGCCGCGCCCCGACGTCAGCGGCCGGCGGACGCGGTAGGTGAGCCAGACGACGCCGTCGACGAGGACGGCGCTGGAGCCGCCCGACCAGTGGCCGGGGCCCGGCCCGGGGGCCGGCACGACCACCGTCGCACCGTCGAAGCGGGGCAGGGGGACGGTCGTCACGCTCACCGCCCGAACTCTACTCAACGGCTCGAGAATGGCCCGGCGTACATTGCGGCTCGTGGCCCAGGAGACCGAACCGGTGGACTACCGATTCACGCTCGCGAACGAGCGGACGTACCTCGCCTACGTGCGCACGGCGCTCGCGCTGATCGTCGCCGGCGTCGCCCTGCTGCACGCCGAGACGTTCCTCGGGCCGTCGTCGCAGACCCGTCCGGTCGGTGTGGTGCTGATGGCCGTCGGCATCCTCGTGACGGGCGCCGGCTACTTCCGCTGGCGGTCCAACGAGCGCCGCATCGCCTCCGGCGAGCCGCTGGCGCCGACCTGGATCCCCGCCGTCCTGGCGGTCACCCTGATCGCGCTCGGGCTGCTGTCGGCGGTCCTCGCGTTCATCGGCTGACGCCGCCCTAGGCTGGCGGGCATGCCGCGTCCCCTGAGCGAGATCGTCGCCCCCGACTGGGCCGAGGCCCTCGAGCCCGTCGCGGGCACCGTCGCCGAGCTGGGCGAGTTCCTGCGCGGCGAGGTGGCCGCCGGTCGCGGCTACCTGCCGTCCGGCGAGAACGTGCTGCGGGCGTTCGTCGAGCCGCTGTCGTCGGTGCGCGTGCTGGTCGTCGGCCAGGACCCCTACCCGACGCCCGGGCACGCCGTCGGGCTCTCGTTCTCCGTCGGCGCCGACGTGCGTCCGGTGCCCAAGAGCCTGGCCAACATCTTCACCGAGATGGAGTCCGACCTCGGCGTGCCGCGGCCCACCAGCGGCGACCTCTCGCCCTGGACCCGACAGGGCGTCCTGCTGCTGAACCGCGTGCTGACCGTGCAGCCCGGGGAGTCCGGCAGCCACCGCCGCAAGGGCTGGGAGTCGGTGACCGAGCAGGCGATCGCCGCGCTGGTCGCCCGGCCCGAGCCGCTCGTCGCGCTGCTCTGGGGCCGCGACGCGCAGTCGCTGAAGCCGATGCTCGGCGACACGCCGGTCGTCGAGAGCGTGCACCCGAGCCCGTTGTCGGCGTCGCGCGGGTTCTTCGGGTCGCGTCCGTTCAGCCGCGTCAACGAGCATCTGGTGGCCCTGGGCGCCGAACCGGTGGACTGGCGGCTGCCGTGACGTGGCGCGCACCGGGCGTCCGTCGTCGGGTGTGGCCGATGGACGACCGATAGCCTGACGGGTCACGGGGCCACCACGGCCCCGGTCACGGAGGGGGAGCACGACGTGAGCAGCGCAGAGGTCCGCGACCGCGCCACGGTCTACGAGGCGGCGTTCCGTCGGACCGCGCGCGCGAGCTGGCGCCTGGTCGGCGTCACCCTCGCCCTCGTCGTTCTCGGCCTGGTGGTCAAGTACGCCTGGGTCGTCATCTTCCCGGTCGTGATGGCGCTGATCCTCACCACGGTGCTCGGCCCGCCGGCGGCCTTCCTGCGCAGGCGCAAGGTGCCCAGCGCCCTGGCCGCCCTGATCTCGGTGGTGTCGTTTCTCGTCATCGTCTTCGGCAGCTTCGCGCTGCTGGCGCCGTCGGTTGCGGGCCAGGTCGGCGACATCGCCAGCTCGGCGGTCAGCGGCCTGCAGCGCGTGCAGACCTGGGTGAGCGACGGCCCGCTCAACGTCTCCAGCGACCAGGTGGACCGGGCGATCAACGCGCTCCAGGAGCGGGTGCAGGACAGCGCGGCGGCCATCGGCTCGGGCGTCTTCTCGACGCTCAGCGCGGCGACGTCGGCGATCATCAACCTCGTCGTCATCCTCATGCTGACGTTCTTCTTCTCCAAGGACGGCCACAAGTTCCTGCCGTGGGTCACCCGCATCGGCGGCGCCCGCGTCGGCGGCCACCTGTGCGAGATCCTCCGTCGCTGCTGGAAGACGCTCGGCGGCTTCATCCGCACCCAGGGCCTGGTCAGCCTCATCGACGCCGTGCTCATCGGCGCCGGGCTGCTCATCCTCGACGTGCCGCTGGCCATCCCGCTCGCCGTCATCACGTTCTTCGGCGGGTTCATCCCCATCGTCGGCGCGTTCGTCAGCGGCGCGCTCGCGGTGCTCGTCTCGCTCGTCACCAACGACGTCCAGACGGCCCTGATCGTGGTGGCGATCATCGTCGCCGTGCAGCAGCTCGAGGGCAACGTGCTCTCGCCGTGGCTGCAGGGCAAGACGATGAACCTGCACGCGGCGGTCGTCCTGCTGTCCGTCACCGCCGGCGGCACCCTGTTCGGCATCACCGGCGCGTTCCTCGCCGTGCCCGCCGCCGCCACGGCCGCCGAGCTGCTCCGCTACCTGATCGAGCAGACCGACGAGGCCGTCGACGAGGCCGCCCCCGCCGTCGACGCCGTCGGCTCCATCCCTCCCCCGCGCGGCGACGAGCTCCCCTCCGAGGCCGAGACCGCCGCCGAGGCCCGCCGCATCCGCGACGAGGAGGCCGCCTCCGGTGACGACGTCGAGGTGGCCAAGACCACCGACGAGCCGCGGTCGGGGACCAAGCGGTCCTGACGCCGGCGGTGGGGTCGGGTGCGGCGCCGCGGGGGGGCTCGCCGACAGGCACCGAGGGACGGGTGGGCGTGGCCTGCTCGCCGCGGCCGGCCACTCGTCTCGGTGGGTGGACCGCCACGCCTCACCGGCACCAACCGTCACACCGACCGTGGCAGACGGTCGCGACCCACGGTGAATTCACCACGGGAAGCGACTGCTTGCCGTGGTCCGCACTCGACCGTCTCACCCCACGAGACGTGCAGCCAGCCGCCAACCCGATCCGCCGCAGACCCCCGTCCGTAGGTGCGCCCTTCCGGGTGCGGCGCCGCGGGGCGGCTCGCCGGCAGTCACCGAGGGACGGGTGGGCGTGGCCTGCGCGCCGCGGCCGGCCACTCGTCTCGATGGGTGGACCGCCACACCTCACCGGCACCAGTAGCCACACCGACCGCGGCAAACGGTCGCGACCCGCGGTGAATTCACCATGGGAAGCGACTGCTTGCCGTGGTCCGCGCCCGACCGTCTCACCCCACGAGACCCGCAGCCGGCCGCCGGCCCGATCCACCGCAGACCCCGTCCGTAGGTGCGCCCGTCGTCGTCGGAGCACCCCTGCGAGCGGAAGCGCTCGGTGGTCGGGAGGCCCGGAGCCGGTGACAGGAATCGAACCCGCGACATCTTCTTTACAAGAGAAGCGCTCTACCGTCTGAGCTACACCGGCGACGCGCCCGTGGGCGCGGCACCATCGTAGGGCCGACGTCACCGGCAGCCCGCTGCGCCCGTCCGGCCCGCACCCCGGCCCACCGGGAGAATCTGCGTCGACGCGGCATGGGCGGCCATATGCCGATTCCTCGGTGGACCCGCCGGCCCCGACGGCTGGGAGACTGGACCGCATGCCGATCCGCGTGCTGGCCACCCGCCCGTCGAAGGAGATCCTGGCGCTGCCGTGGGACCGGCCACTGGCGCAGTGGGGCGACCGCTACGAGGTGCCGCTCGCCCGCGGCATCCACCGCCACGTGGTGCGGTTCGTGCAGCTGGGGCCCGAGGTGGTGGTGATCAAGGAGACGCGGGAGCGGTACGCGCTCGGCGAGTACCAGATGCTGCGCAACCTCGGACGCCTCAACCTGCCGGTCGTCGAGCCGTGGGGGGTGGTCACCGGACGCGAGGACGCCGGCGGTCATCCGATCGAGCCGGCGCTCGTCACCCGGCACCTGTCACGCTCCCTGCCCTACCGCGCGCTGTTCTCCTCGCACCTGCAGGACGACACGCTCGAGCGGGTGATCGACGCGCTCGTGGTGCTGCTCGTCCGGCTGCACCTCGACGGGTTCTTCTGGGGCGACTGCTCGCTGTCCAACACGCTGTTCCGACGCAGCGCGGGCGAGTTCGCGGCGTACCTCGTGGACGCCGAGACCGGCGAGCTGCACGACAGCCTCACCGACGGCCAGCGCGACCACGACCTCGACCTGCTGCGCACCAACGTCTTCGGCGAGCTGCTCGACCTGCAGGCCGGCGGGCTCATCGCCGAGGACTTCGACGGGATCGAGGTCGTCGACCGCATCCGCGAGCGGTACGACGAGCTGTGGCACGAGCTCACCGGCGTGGAGGAGTTCGACCTGGACGAGATGTGGCGCATCGAGCAGCGGATCGCGCGGCTCAACACCGTGGGGTTCGACGTCGACGAGCTCGACGTCGTCACCGACGTGGGCGGCGCCACGGTGCGCATCCAGCCCAAGGTGGTCGAGGCCGAGCACCACGCGCGACGCCTGCAGGGCCTCACCGGCCTGGACCTCGACGAGCCCCAGGCCCGCCGCCTGCTCAACGACCTCGACGCGTTCACCGCGGCCCACGAGCTGCAGGAGCAGGACCCGATGATCGTCGCGCACCGCTGGCTGAACGAGGTCTACCGCCCGATCGAGGCGCTGCTGCCGGCCGACCTCCGCGCCACCGTCGAGACGCCCGAGGCGTTCCACCAGGTGCTCGAACACCGCTGGTTCCTGTCCGAGCGGGCCAGCCACGAGGTGAGCCTGGACGACGCCGCGCGCGACTACGTCGCCACGGTCCTGCCCGACGTCGCGAGCAGGATCCGGGCGGCGGAGACGTCGGTGGACTAGGCCGACAGGCGCGCGGCGATCCGCGGCAGCACCGCGGGGTCGAGCTGGTGCCCGCCCGGGTGCGGCAGCTCGGTGACGTCGGCGCCGCGCCCGCGCAGCTGCGCGACCAGCGTCTCGGTGTGCCAGGCGGTGGCCATCGGGTCGCGGTCGCCGTTCGACACCACGACGGGACGACCGGCGAGGTCCGGGCCGCCCGGCACCTCGGCGAAGGGAACCATGGCCGCGAGCAGGACGGCGCCGGCCAGCACCTCGGGGCGCCGCATCAGCAGCGCGGAGGCGATGTTGGCGCCGTTGGAGAAGCCCACCGCGACCCACGCCCCCGGCGCGACGCCGTGCTCGGCCGACGCCGCCGTGACGAAGTCGGCCAGCTCGTCGGTGCGCTCGCGCAGGTCGTCCTCGTCGAAGACGCCCTCGCGCAGGCGGCGGAAGAAGCGCGGCATCGGCCCCTCCATCACGGTGCCGCGCGGCGACAGCACCGCCGCACCCGGCGACAGGTGCTCGCGCAGCGGCAGCAGGTCGTGCTCGTCGCCGCCGGTGCCGTGCAGGAGCAGCAGCGGCGGGCCGGACGCGTCCTCCTCGGCCGGCAGGAAGACGTGCGGACGCTCGAGCGTCGCGCCGGTCACGGGACGTCCAGCGGGGGCAGCGCGGCCGCGATCTGCTCGCGGCTCGGCTCGAGCCACGGCGGCAGCTTCAGCGCGCGGCCCAGCTCGAGCAGCGGCTCGTCGATGTCGAAGCCGGGGGTGTCGGTGGCGATCTCGAACAGCACGCCGCCGGGCTCGCGGAAGTAGATCGACTTGAAGTACTGGCGGTCGCGGATGTCGGTGACCTGGACGCCACGCGACTGCAGCTCGTGCTGCCACTGCGTCATCGTGTCGAGGTCGGGCGCACGGAAGGCGATGTGGTGGACGGTGCCACCGGCCTGCCAGCCGCGGTCCTGGACACCGGCGGCGACGTCGACGAGCGCTCCCGTGCCGCCCTCGCCCATGCCGAACCGGGTCCGGTCGCCGTCCTCGCCGGTGAGGTCCATGCCGAGCAGGTCGGTGAGCATCGACGCGGACGGGTCGAGCTGCTTCTGCGACATCGTGACGGCGTGCAGCCCGCGCACGGCGTGCTCGGCGGGGATGTCGGCCACGCCGTCCCAGCCCGAGCGGTGGTCGCCGTCGGAGGCGACGAGGTCGATGACCATGCCGTCGGGGTCGCGGAAGGAGATCACGTCCTCGCCGTCACGGCTGACCGGCGAGTCGACGTCGACGCCGCGGTCCTTGAGGCGCTCGTGCCACCAGCCCATCGAGGAGCCGGGCACGCTGAACGCCGTGGAGGTGGTCATGCCCGCGCCCTGGCGTCCCTGCGGCACGTCGGGCCACGGGAAGAAGGTGAGGATGCTCGACGGGCTGCCGTGCTCGTCGCCGTAGTACAGGTGGTACGTGTCGGGAGAGTCGAAGTTGACCGTCTGCTTGATCAGGCGGAGCCCGAGCGCGCGGGTGTAGAAGTCGACGTTGGCCTGCGGGTCGGACGCGATGGCGGTGACGTGGTGCAGTCCCTGCGGGGCGACGGTGGTCATGGTGCCTCCTGGGTCGAAGACCACTAATTTAACATTCAACCACCGGCGCCGCAATCGGAGGACCGGTGCCGACGCGCCCGGAATGCCCGACCGGGGTCGTACGTTGGAGAGGCATCCACCGACGACCAGAGGAGCGACCATGAGCAACGACACCGCCTTCGACCTCGGTGCGCTGTACGAGTCCAACCCGTACCTGGCCTTCCGCGCCGCCGAGGACCTGCTCCAGCAGCGTCAGCCGCGCGAGGCCGCCCGCGTCGCCGAGCACGTCGTCGAGCACGACCCCGACAACGCCGCCGCGTGGGAGCTGCTCGGTCGCGCGCGCTTCGCCGCGGCCTGGCTCACCCCGGCCGAGGAGGCGTTCCGCCGGCTCGTCGAGCTCGAGCCCACCAGCGGCTGGGCGCACACCGCGCTCGGGCTCACCCTCGACCGCCAGAGCCGGCACCGCGAGGGCGCCGTCTTCCACAAGATGGCCGTCGCCATGGGCGAGGAGCCGGCCCGTCCGGTGCTGGTCGCGTCCGAGGACTGACTCGTCCTAGGGTCGCGCCATGAGTGTGCGCATCGCCCTGGCCACCGCACGCGAGGTGGCCGACCTCGACGACGAGGGGAAGCTGCTGGCGTCGGCCCTGCGGGAACGCGGGGCCGACGTCACGGCGGCGGTCTGGGACGACGCGGGCGTCGACTGGTCCGGGTTCGACCTCGTCGTCGTCCGCTCGACGTGGGACTACGCCACCCGCGTGGCCGAGTTCCTCGCCTGGGCCGAGGACGTCGAGGCCGTCACCGGCCTGGCGAACCCGCTGCCACTGCTGCGCTGGACCACCGACAAGCACTACCTGCTCGACCTCGCCGACGCCGGCGTGCCGATCGTCCCGTCGGAGTTCCTCGAGCCCGGTGACGACCCCACCCACGGCCTGCTCGACGTCGAGCACGTCGTCAAGCCGGCGGTGTCGGCCGGCTCCAAGGACACCCTGCTGCTCGGCGCCCACGAGGCGGACCGGTCGCGCGCCCATGCCGCACGCCTGCTCGACGAGGGGCGCAGCGTGCTCGTCCAGCCGTACGTGGCCGAGGTCGACGAGGCGGGCGAGACGGCGGTCGTGACGGTCGACGGCGACGCGTCGCACGCCATCCGCAAGGGCGCGATCCTGCAGCGCGGCGGCGACCTCGTCGAGGGCCTGTTCGCCCCCGAGGACATCACCGCGCGGGAGCCGAGCGACGACGAGGTCGCGGTCGCCGAGCGCGCGCTGGCCGCGGTCCCCGGCGGTGTGACACCCCTCTACGCACGCGTCGACCTGCTGCCGACCCCCGACGGACCCGTGGTGCTCGAGCTCGAGATGGCCGAGCCGTCCCTGTTCCTCGGCTTCGCCGACGGCGCCGCCGACCGCCTGGCCGACGCGGTCCTGCGACGGGCCTGAACCCGTCCGATACCACGACGAACCGCCCCTCTCGGTGTCGTCTCATACTGTAGTTAGCCAGTAGATTTAGTACCTCTGGATGACACGGTGGAGCCATGTCCGTCACCTCCGCCCCCGCCCCGACCGGCGCCCGTCCGCGACGACCTCGCCGCGGGTCGGCCGCGCTGCGCCGGTCGTTGAGCCCGCTGGCCGTCCTCGCGCTGTGGCAGCTCGCGTCGGTCTCCGGCGTCCTCCCCGAGGACAGGCTCGCTCCCCCGCTCCAGATCCTCGCCGCGATGGGCGAGGAGTGGCAGAAGGGCACGCTGCAGGACGCCACCGTCATCTCGGTGCAGCGGGTGGTGATCGGCTTCGGCGTCGGCGCCGCCGTCGCCCTGGTGCTGGCGACCGTCGCCGGGCTGTCACGCGTCGGCGACGACGTCGTCGACCCGCCCATGCAGATGCTGCGCACGGTGCCGCACTTCGGCCTGCTGCCGCTGCTGGTGCTGTGGCTCGGGATCGACGAGTCGCCGAAGATCGCCTTGATCGCGCTCGGCGTCGCGTTCCCGCTCTACGTCAACACCGTGGCCGGCATCCGCGGCGTCGACCCCAAGTTCCTGGACGCCGCCCGCGCGCTGCGGCTGTCGTGGTGGGGACGCCTGCGCCACGTCGTCGCCCCCGGCGCGCTGCCGTCGCTGCTCGTCGGCCTGCGCCTGAGCCTCGGCGTCGCCTGGCTCTCGCTGATCGTGGCCGAGCAGATCAACGCCACCAGCGGCATCGGATACCTGGTGTCCGACGCCGCCTCCTTCGGCCGCACCGACGTCGTCGTCGGCGGCCTGATCATCTACAGCCTGCTCGGACTGGCGACCGACGCCCTCGTCCGACTGATCGAGAGGAAGGCCCTCGCATGGCGACTCGGCTGAGCCCCGTCCCCCGCACGTCCACCGACCCCGCCGTCCGTGTCCGCGGCCTGCGCCGCGCGTTCGGCGAGCACGTGGTGCTCGACGACCTCGACCTCGACGTCGCGCCGGGCGAGCTGGTCGCGCTGCTGGGACGCAGCGGCTCGGGCAAGTCGACCCTGCTGCGCACCCTCGCGGGCCTCGACCCGGTGACGCACGGAAGCGCCGACGTGGCGGGCACCGTCTCCGTCGCGTTCCAGGAGCCGCGGCTGTTGCCGTGGCGACGCGTCGCCGACAACGTCGCGCTCGCCCTGCGTGACGGCAGCCGCGCCGAGCGGCGCGAGAGGTCGCGATCGGCTCTCGACGAGGTGGGGCTCGGCGAGAAGGCCGACGTCTGGCCGGTCACGCTGTCCGGCGGCCAGGCGCAGCGCGCGTCCCTGGCCCGAGCCCTGGTCCGCGCCCCCGACCTGCTGCTGCTCGACGAGCCGTTCAGCGCACTCGACGCGCTCACCCGGATCGAGATGCACGACCTCGTCCTGCGCCTGTGGCGCGAGCACCGGCCCGCCGTCCTCCTCGTCACCCACGACGTCGACGAGGCGCTGGCTCTCGCCGACCGCGTCCTGGTCGTCGACCGGGGACGCATCCGCCACGAGGTCCGCGTCGACGACGCCCGCCCGCGCGAGCCCGAGTCCCTCGCCGAGCGACGAGCCGAGCTGCTCGGCGTCCTCGGCGTCACCCCCAACGACCGCACCACCGACCGCAAGGAGCACGCATCGTGAACCGCCCCGTCCCCCTCGTCACCACCCTCGCCGCCGGTCTCCTGGCCCTGACGGCGTGCGGCGGCAGCAGCAACGCCGACGCGGTCGCGGACGACGGCAGCGTCGACCTGTCCAAGGTGACGCTCGTCGTCGGCGACCAGAAGGGCGGCTCCGAGGCCCTGCTCACCGCATCGGGCGACCTCGACGAGGCCGAGTACGACATCGAGTTCAAGCCGTTCACGTCCGGCCCGCCGCTGCTCGAGGCCGTCAGCAGCGGAGCCGTCGACGTCGGCGGCGTCGGCAACACGCCGCCGCTGTTCGCGATCGACCAGGACAAGGACCTGAAGATCGTCTCCGCCAACGACCAGGGCGCCACCGGCGACGCGATCATCGTGCCCCGGGGCTCGCGGGCGACGTCCGTGGCGCAGCTGAAGGGCAAGAAGATCGCGGTGGCCAAGGGCAGCTCGGCCAACTACAACCTGGTCGCGCAGCTCGAGGACGCCGGCCTCACCCTCGACGACGTCGAGCCCGTGTGGCTCCAGCCCACCGAGGGACTGGCGGCCTTCCGCGGCGGCTCGGTCGACGCGTGGGCGATCTGGGACCCCTTCACCTCCCAGGCCGAGCTCGGCTCGGACGCACGCGTGCTGTCCGACGGCGCCGGTCTCGTCAACGGCCTGGGCTTCCAGGTCGCCTCCGACGACGCCCTCGACGACGAGGCCACGCGGGCCGCGATCGAGGACTACCTCGGACGGCTCGCGTCCGCCCAGACGTGGGCCGCGGACCACAAGGCGGAATGGTCAGCCGCGTGGGCGAAGGAGACGGGGCTCCCGCGCGAGGTCACCGACCGGGCCACGACGCGCCGCGCGTACGCCCCCATCCCGATCGACGCCCAGGTGGTCGCGTCCGAGCAGGAGATGTGGGACGCGTTCGCCGCGCAGGGCCAGGTGAGCGGCGACCCCGACCTGGGGAAGTACTTCGTCACCGACTTCAACGACGCGGTGGCGAAGGCCGCCGCCGAGCAGAAGGCGGCCTCGTGAACCTTGCGCTCCACTGGTTCCTGCCCACCACCGGCGACGGCCGGACGCTCGTCGGCGGCGGCCACTCGGTGCCCCAGGACATCGGGCGCGGCCCCGGCGCCGCCGGCAGCGCGGCGCGGTTCCGTCCACCGACCATCGAGTACCTCGCCCAGGTGGCCAGGACGGCCGACACGCTCGGCTTCACCGGCGTGCTCACGCCGACGGGCACCTGGTGCGAGGACTCCTGGCTGACGACGGCCGCGCTGCTGCGCGAGACGACCAACCTGAAGTTCCTCGTCGCGTTCCGGCCCGGCGCACTGAGCCCGACCCTCGCCGCCCAGATGGCCGCGACCTACCAACGGATCTCCGGAGGCCGGCTGCTGCTCAACATCGTCACCGGCGGCGACGCGTCCGAGCAGCGACGCTTCGGCGACCCCGAGTCGTTCGGGTCGGCCGACCGCTACGCCCGGACCGACGAGTTCCTCAGCGTGCTGCGCGGAGCCTGGCGCCCCGAGGGCGTCGACTTCAGCGGCGAGTTCTACGACGTCCGCGACGCACGCGTCCGCGAGGTGCCCGACCCCCTGCCCGAGATCTACTTCGGCGGGTCATCGGCGCCCGCGGGTCCCGTCGCAGCCAAGCACGTGGACGTCTACCTGACGTGGGGCGAGCCGCCGTCGGCCGTCGCCGAGAAGCTGGACTGGATGCGCGGGCTGGCCAAGGAGCAGGGACGCACGCTGCGCTTCGGCATCCGGCTGCACGTCATCACCCGCGACACCTCCGAGGCGGCCTGGGCCGTCGCGCAGCAGATGCTCGACGAGCTCGACCCGTCCGACGTCGCCCGCGCCCAGGAGGCGCTCGCGTCGAGCCAGTCGGTCGGGCAGCAGCGGATGCGCGCGCTGCACGACGGGGGCGGACGCGGCCACGCCGACGCGCACGACCTCGAGGTCCACCCGGGCCTGTGGGCCGGCATCGGGCTGGTGCGCGGCGGCGCCGGCACCGCCCTCGTGGGCAGCCACGCCGAGGTCGCCGAGCTGATCGCCCAGTACCACGCGCTCGACATCGACGAGCTCGTGCTGTCGGGCTACCCCCACGTCGAGGAGGCCTACTGGTTCGCCGAGGGCGTCAAGCCCGTCCTGCGCCGGCAGGGACTCCTCGCCTAGGCGGGGCGGTAGCCCTCTGGCCAGTCGGCGTAGCGGATGCGGGCGATGTCGCGGATCTCTCCTGCGGTGCCCCACTCGTTCGCGCCGAGCCGCGAGAGCGGGAGCAGGCGGGTGATCTCGGGGTGGTCGCCGTCGAGGACCGCGTCGTCGACGGCGGCGTGCACCACGCGTCCGAACACCACGGTCGAGCCGCCGAACGACACGGTGCTGTGCAGCACGCACTCGAGCGCGACGGGCGACGCCGCCACGCGCGGCGCCGCGACCCGCAGGCTGGGCTCGCGGTCGAGGCCGACGGCGTCGAACTCGCTGGTTCCCGCCGGGAAGTCGGTGCCGGTGGCGTTGACCTGCTCGAACAACGGCTCGGGCGTCAGCGCGACGACGAACTCGCCGGACGCCTCGATGTTGGTGAGCGAGTCCTTGCGGCCCACCGAGGTGAACTGCACGATCGGCGGTGACACCGACGCGACCGTGAAGAACGAGTGCGGCGCGAGGTTGTCGACGCCGTCGGGCGACACCGACGACACCCACGCGATCGGCCGCGGCACCACCACGGAGTTCAGGAGCTGGTAGAACGCCCCGCCGTCCATCTCGGCGGGGTCGAAGTCACGGCGCACGTCAGCCCCGCCGACGCTGGTCGACCGCGTACAGCGCGACGCCCGCGGCGACGCCGGCGTTGAGCGACTCCAGGCCCGAGGCCATCGGGATCGAGACGAGCACGTCGCACGACTCCGAGACCAGGCGCGACAGGCCCTTGCCCTCGCTGCCGACGACGAGCACCAGCGGCCCGTCGGCGAGGTCGAGGTCGGGCAGGGACACCTCGCCGTCGGCGGCCAGGCCGGCCACCATCAGGCCGGCCTCCTGGTACGCCTTGATCTGACGGGTGAGGTTGACCGCGCGAGCGACGGGCAGCCGGGCCGCGGCGCCGGCCGACGTCTTCCAGGCCGAGGCCGTCATGCCGGCCGCGCGACGCTCGGCGACGACGACGCCGTGCGCGCCGAAGCCGGACGCCGAGCGCACCACGGCACCGAGGTTGCGCGGGTCGGTGACGCCGTCGAGCATCACCACGAGGGCGGGCTCGCCGGCCTCGTCGGCGCGGTCGAGGAAGTCGTCGGGGTGCGCGTAGTCGTACGGGGGGATCTTCGCGGCGACGCCCTGGTGGACGGCGCGGTCGGTCATCCGGTCGAGCTCGCCGCGGCCCACCTCGAGCAGCGCGATGCCGCGGTCGGCGGCGATCTTGAAGATCTCGCGCAGACGGTCGTCGCGCTCGGCGCCCTCGGCGACGTAGAGGGTCGTGACGGGCACGCCCTCGCGCACCAGCTCGACGACCGGGTTGCGCCCGGCCACCCACTCGGTGCCGTCGCCCTTGGACTTGCGGGGACGCTGCTGCGGCGGGCCGCCCTGCTTCTTGGCGGCGTACGCCTTGTGGTTGGGACGGTCCTCGGCCTTGGGCGTGGGGCCGCGGCCCTCGAGCCCGCGGCGGATCCGTCCGCCGGACCCCGCCGTGCGCTCGCCCTTGGAGCGGTTGACCGCCCCGCGTCGCTGGCTGTTGCCTGGCATCAGTGCACCTTCTCGGATGTCGTGTTCGTGGTGCCGGCGAGCTCCCAGCGGGCCCCGTCCGGCGTGTCGGTGACCAGGACGCCGGCCGCGGCGAGCTGGTCGCGCACGGCGTCGGCGGTGGCCCAGTCCTTGGCCTCGCGGGCGGCCGCCCGGGCGGCCACCAGGGTCTGCACCAGCGCGTCGAGCGCCGCGTGCTCGTCCGAGCCGTCGTCGGACGCGGTGCGCCACACCGGCGACAGCGGGTCGAGCCCGAGGACGTCGAGCATCCGTCGCGCGGCGGCCAGCTCGGACACCAGCGCGTACGCGGTGGGTCCCTCGCCGGGGCCGACGTCGGCCAGCAGCTTGTTGCCCGTGCGAACCGTCTCCTGCAACGCGGCGAGCGCGGACGGCACGGACAGGTCGTCGTCCATCGCGGCGGCGAACGCGGGCGTCACGGCACCGCCGAGCTCGGCGAGGTCGTCGGGGCTCTGCGTCACCTCGCTCGCGCGGCGGACGAAGTGCTCGATGCGGCCGAACGCGGTGGCCGCCTCGGCCAGCGACGCGTCGGAGTACTCGACCACCGAGCGGTAGTGCGCGGCGACGAGGTAGTAGCGGACGTCGATCGGACGGAAGCGGCGCGTGACCTCCGAGACCAGCGCGGAGTTGCCCATCGACTTGGACATCTTCTCGCCCGCCGTGGTGACCATCGCGTTGTGCATCCACAGGCGCGCGAACCGCTGCCCCGCGGCGCGGGACTGCGCGAGCTCGTTCTCGTGGTGCGGGAAGCGGAGGTCGAGCCCGCCGCCGTGGACGTCGAACTCGTCGCCGAGGTACTTGCCGGCCATGGCCGAGCACTCCAGGTGCCAGCCGGGGCGGCCGCGTCCCCACGGGGTGGGCCACGACGCGGTGTCGGGCTCGCCCTCCTTGTGGCCCTTCCAGAGCGCGAAGTCGCGCGGGTCGCGCTTGCCGCGCGGGTCGGCGTCGCCGGCGGGCTCCATGTCGGCGATCCTCTGGTGCGACAGCTCGCCGTAGGACGGCCAGGAGCGCACGTCGAAGTAGACGTCGCCCGACCCGTCCTCGGCGGCGTAGGCGTGGCCGGCCTCGATCAGGGTGGCGATCATCTCGAGCATCTCGGGGACGTGGCCCGTCGCGCGCGGCTCGTAGGTGGGCGGCGCGCAGCCCAGCGTCGCGTAAGCGGCGTGCAGCGCGCGCTCGTTGGCGTACGCGTGCGCCCACCACGGGCGTCCGAGCTCGGCGGACTTGGCGATGATCTTGTCGTCGATGTCGGTGATGTTGGCGACGATGGTCACCTCGAGGCCCTCGTGCTCGAGCCAGCGCCGCAGGACGTCGAAGACGACCTCCTTGCGGATGTGGCCCAGGTGCGGAGGGCCCTGCACGGTCAGGCCGCAGTGGTAGATCGACGCACGTCCGGGCTGGACGGGCACGAAGTCGACGACCTGCTTGCTGGCGCTGTCGTGGAGGCGGAGTCTCACCTGCCCAGCCTAGAGGTGTCGGCGGTGCTGCGGCGAAAGCGTCCGCGCGGAACCGGTGACGCCGTGGCGATCTGGGCCTAGTCTGTTTGGGTGAGAATCACTCCTGTCACACGCGTCACCGCCGTCGCGGTCGCCACCGCCCTGTCCGGCGCGCTCCTCGCGCTCGTCCCGGCAGGCGCCCAGGCCGCCGCCGGGCCCGTCGGCACCACCCGCTGGGTGACCAACGCGCAGCTCGCCCAGGGCAGCGTCGCGGGCACGCGGGTGTCCGGAGGATCGATCAAGCACGCGAAGAAGGTCGGCAAGGCCACCGTCGCGGGCAAGACGTACACGTGGTCGCGCTGGACGTCGCCGTGGGCGTCGACCGGCTTCGCCGCCACCGAGGTGATCCCGTCGTGGAACGCCAAGACGCCCAAGGGCTCGCTCGTCCAGGTGCAGGTGCGCGTGCGCACCACCGGCGGCCGCACCGGCTCGTGGGACACCGTCGCCGACTGGGCCTCGGCCGACACCGTCGTCAAGCGCCGCTCGGGCACCGCGCAGACCGACGACGTCGCGCGCGTCGTGGCCGACACCGTCCGCGCCACCGGCTCCAACACCATCGGCGCCTGGCAGGTCCGCCTCAAGCTGATGCGACGCGCCGGCGCCAAGGCCGCCACGGTGCAGTCCGTCGGCGCCACCTTCTCGGCCGCCCGCGGCGTGCCCGCCACCAGCCGCACCACGATGACGCGCACCACCCGCCTGGCCGTGCCGCAGTACTCGCAGATGATCCACCTCGGCGAGTACCCGAAGTGGAACGGCGGCGGCGAGGCCTGGTGCTCGCCCACCTCCACCACGATGGTGCTGCGCTACTACTCCTCGGGCCCCACCGCCAAGCAGTACGCGTGGGTGAACAAGAAGTACCGCGACCGCTTCGTCGACCACGGCGCCCGTCAGACCTACGACTACCGCTACGGCGGCACCGGCAACTGGTCGTTCAACACCGCCTACGCCGGCTCGTTCGGCCACGACGCCCACGTCGCCCGCCTGCGCGACCTGCGCGACGCCGAGGCGCTGATCAAGGCCGGCACCCCCGTGATCGTCTCGATCGAGTTCTCCCGCGGCCAGCTCTCCGGCGCCCCCATCTCCTCGACCGCGGGCCACGTGGTCGTCATCACCGGCTTCACCGCCGACGGCAAGGTGCTGGTCAACGACCCGGCCGGCGCCACCAACGGCGCCGTCCAGCGCACCTACGACCGGGCCCAGTTCGAGCGTGCCTGGATCGGTGGCAGCAACGGGACGGCGTACGTGATCAAGCGCTGAGCGCCTGGGTGGCGGCCGACGCTGCCGGCGCGGCTGCCTGGCCCGGATCGTCTGCGTCGGCCCGAACTAGCCTGGGCCGGGTGACAGCACCCGACCGCGACCTCCACCTCGCCCGCTGGACCCCGGACCCCGCGCACGACCCGTCCGAGCCGTGGGTGTCACCGGTCGTCGAGGTGGGCTTCGACGTGGCGTCGGCGCTGCCGTCGTGGTCGGCCGAGACGCCGGAGGGTGCCTGGGTCGACGTCGCGGTGCGGCGGGGGCCGGACGACCCCTGGTACATGCTCGCCCGCTGGTCGTCCACCCACCAGGGCCGGACGACCTTCGGACGCGACACCGACGGGCTGGTGCGGCGACACGACGACGAGCTGGTCGTGGACGTCGCCGCGGGCTGGCGCACCGCGCAGCTGTCGCTGGCCCCGTTCCGCACCGGGGACGGGGCGTGGCCGCGCATGCGGTCGGCGTCGCTGCTGCTCTCGGGCGAGGCCGTGGCGGAGGCCGACGCCGGCACGCCGTCGGGGGTGGCGCACGCCGTCGACCTGCCCGCCTACTCCCAGCAGCTGCACCGCGACCTCACCGACCACCCCGGTGGCGGCGGGCGGGCCTGGTGCTCCCCCACCGCCGTCAGCATGGTGCTCGACCACTGGGGTGCCGGACCGCCGACGCCGTCCGGTGGCAGCACCCGCGACGACGTCGTCCCGCTCGCCGCCGCCGCCGTCTTCGACTCCGGGTACGCCGGCACCGGCAACTGGGCGTTCAACACCGCCTACGCCGCGGGGCTCGGCGTCGACGCGTTCGTCACCCGCCTGCGCTCGCTCGAGGAGGCCGAGCTGTTCACCCGCGCGGGCATCCCGCTGGTCATCTCGATGGTGTTCGGCGCCGACGAGCTCGACGGCGCCGGGTTCGACACCCAGGGCCACCTGATGGTGCTGCACGGCTTCGACGCGGCGGGCGACGTCCTCGTCCACGACCCCGCCTCGCACCTCGAGCGCAGCAACGACGCCGTGCCGCGGACCTACCGTCGCGACCAGGTCGCGCGGGCCTGGCTCGGGCGGGCCAGCGGCGTCGCGTACGTCCTGCACCCGGCCGACGTCCCGCTGCCGGCGGCTCCCGCGGGCGCAGCCTGGTAGCCGCTGTCCGCCGTCGGTGAACGCCGGAAGCACCGGGGCACCTGCGAGGTTGAGTGCATCAGGCTCAACTCCGAAAGAGGCTCCACCATGACCGACACCACCACCGAGACCGTGCGTCTCCCCGTCCTCTTCCTGTCCGACCAGGTCGTCCTGCCCGGGATGGTCGTGCCGGTCGAGCTGGACGAGGCCGCGCGCGCCGCCGTCGACGCCGCCCGTGCGGGCAGCGACGAGCGCCTGCTCCTCGCGCCGCGGCTCGACGACCGCTACGCCACCTACGGCGTCGTCGCCGAGATCGTCCAGGTCGGACGGCTCGCCAGCGGCGAGCCCGCCGCCGTCCTGCGCGCGGGCAGCCGCGTCCACATCGGCAGCGGCGTGGCCGGCCCCGGTGCCGCGCTCTGGGTCGAGGCCGACGTCGTCGCCGACCCCGAGCCCACCGACGCCACCCGCGAGCTCGCCACCGAGTACCGCGGCCTGCTCGTCGCGACGCTGCAGCGCCGCGACGCCTGGCAGGTCATCGACCAGGTGAACCGCATCGCCGAGCCGTCCGCGCTGGCCGACACCGCCGGCTACGCGTCGTGGCTCGACGACTCCCAGAAGCGCCTGCTGCTCGAGACGCCCGACGTCGACGAGCGCCTGCGCACGCTGACCGGCTGGGTGCGCGACCACCTCGCCGAGGCCGAGGTCACCGACACCATCGCCGAGAACGTCCGCGAGGGCATGGACAGGACGCAGCGCGAGTTCCTGCTGCGCCAGCAGCTCGCCGCGATCCGCAAGGAGCTCGGCGAGGGCGAGCCCGAGGGCTCGGACGACTACCGCGCCCGCGTCGAGGAGGCCGACCTCCCCGAGGCCGTCCGCACCGCCGCGCTGCGCGAGGTCGACAAGCTCGAGCGCGGCAGCGAGCAGAACCCCGAGACCGGGTGGATCCGCACCTGGCTCGACACCGTCCTCGAGCTGCCCTGGAACGAGCGCACCCAGGACTCCACCGACGTCACCGCGGCGCGCGCCGTCCTGGACGCCGACCACCACGGCCTCGACGACGTCAAGGACCGGATCGTCGAGCACCTCGCCGTCCGCGCCCGTCGCACCGAGCGCGGCCTCGGCGTCGTCGGCGGACGCGGCTCGGGTGCCGTCCTGGCGCTCGCCGGCCCTCCCGGGGTCGGCAAGACGTCGCTGGGAGAGAGCGTCGCTCGCGCCCTGGGCCGGAAGTTCGTCCGCGTCGCCCTCGGCGGCGTGCGTGACGAGGCCGAGATCCGCGGCCACCGCCGCACCTACGTCGGGGCCCTGCCCGGACGCATCGTCCGCGCGATCGCCGAGGCGGGCTCGATGAACCCCGTCGTGCTGCTCGACGAGATCGACAAGGTCGGCGCGGACTACCGCGGCGACCCCAGCGCGGCCCTGCTCGAGGTGCTCGACCCGGCGCAGAACCACACGTTCCGCGACCACTACCTCGACCTGGACCTCGACCTGTCCGACGTCCTGTTCCTGGCCACGGCCAACGTCGTCGAGCAGATCCCGGCGCCGCTGCTCGACCGGATGGAGCTGGTGACCCTCGACGGGTACACCGAGGAGGACAAGGTCGCCATCGCGCGCGACTACCTGCTCCCCCGCCAGCTCGACCGGGCCGCGCTCACCACGGACGAGGTCGCCGTCACCGACGGCGCCCTGCGTCAGATGGCCGCCGACCACACTCGCGAGCCGGGCGTGCGCCAGCTGGAGCGGCTGATCGCCAAGGCGCTGCGCAAGGCCGCGACGCGCCTGGCCGGACCCGACGCGCCCGCGACCGTCACGATCGACGAGCAGACGCTCACCGACCTGGTCGGACGCCCCCGGTTCACCCCCGAGGCGCACGAGCGCACGTCCGTCCCCGGCGTCTCGACGGGCCTCGCGGTCACCGGGCTCGGCGGCGACGTGCTGTTCGTCGAGGCAGGCCGCACCGACGGCGACCCGGGCCTGACGCTCACCGGTCAGCTCGGCGACGTGATGAAGGAGTCCGCGCAGATCGCGCTGTCCTACGTCCGGGCCCACGCCAGGGAGCTGGGCGTCGACCCGGCGGTGCTCGACGGGCGCATCCACGTGCACGTGCCAGCCGGCGCGATCCCCAAGGACGGCCCGTCCGCGGGCGTCACGATGGTGACGGCGCTGGTGTCGATGGCCACCGGTCGTCCCGTGCGCGGCGAGGTGGGCATGACCGGCGAGGTCACCCTCAACGGCCGGGTGCTGCCGATCGGCGGGCTCAAGCAGAAGCTGCTCGCCGCCCAGCGGGCCGGCCTGACGCAGGTGTTCGCCCCGGCACGCAACGAGCCCGACCTGGACGACGTGCCGGCCGAGGTGCTCGACGCGGTCCAGGTGACGCTGGTCGCCGACGTCGCCGACCTGCTCGCCCAGGCCCTCACCCCCGCCCAGGCGGACGAGGGCGACCAGGCGCAGGCCGCCTGACGGGCGGGGACTCGGTCAGCGGACGGTGATGCTGACCGAGTCCCAGCCGGTGGCGCCGTCGGGGAGGACGTCGGCGCGCTCGGAGGTCTGGGTGTAGCCGCTGCGGTCGGTGGCGCGCACCTGGATGACGTGGTCGCCGGGCTCGGCGTCCCACTCCACGACCCACTGCACCCAGGTGTCGACGTTCGGCACGCGTCCCAGGCGCGCCTGCTGCCAGCGGCCGTCGCCGACCTTGATCTCCACCTTCTCGATGCCGGTGTGCTGCGCCCAGGCCACGCCCGCGACGGCCACGGTGCCGGCGTCGACGTCCGAGCGGGGCGTGTCGATGCGCGACTGCGTCTTGACCGGCCCCTTCTCGCCCCAGCCGCGCTGGGTCCAGTAGGCGTCGATGTCGTCGAAGCGGGTGACCTCCCAGTCCACGACCCACTTGGTCGCCGAGACGTACCCGTAGAGGCCGGGCACCACCTGGCGCACCGGGAACCCGTGCTCGATCGGCAGCGGCTCGCCGTCCATCGCCACCGCGAGCAGGGCGTCGCGGCCGTCGGTGAGCGCCTCGATCGGGGTGCCGCACGTCCAGCCGTCCTCCGACGTCGACAGCAGCGCGTCCGCGCCCCGCTGGACGCCGGCCTCGGCGAGGATGCCCGCGATCGGCACGCCCGACCAGACGGTGTTGCCGATCAGGTCGCCGCCCACCTCGTTGGAGACGCAGCACAGCGTCACCCAGGCGTCGCTCAGGCCGCGGTCGAGCAGGTCCTGGTAGGTCAGGGTGATCTCGCGGTCGACCATGCCGTGGATGCGCAGCGACCACTCCGCGGGATCGATGGACGGCGTGCTGAGCGCGGTGTCGATCCGGTAGAACTCGCTCGAGGGCGTGAGGAACGGTGACACCCCGTCCACGCCCAGGTCGGCGCCGGCCGGCACCACGGCGGGACGGACGGGCAGGCGCAGCGTCGATCGCGCGCCCTCCGCGGCCCGCCGTCCGGCGCCGACGACGCGGCTCGCGCCGCCGAGCACGACCGCACCGGCCACCACCACGGCCACCTCCACCAGGAAGCGTCGACGGTTCTCACCGTCGGCCTGCTCGGTGCGGGGCCGCAGCAACCAGCGCGCGACGGTGACGGTGATGATGCCGCCGACCAGCGGCGACACCGCGTCCAGCTGCCCGGAGTCCGGACGGGACACGACGGCGACCGCGCCGGCGACCGCGACGGCGATGAAGCCCGCGGCGGCCCAGCCCGGTCGGCGCACCACCTGGGTGCCGAGCACGGCGCCCAGCAGGACGACGACGACCACGACGGCCGACACCAGCGCCGGCTTGTCGGCCGTGCCGAGCAGGTCGATGGCCGGACGGGCCAGCGCTCCCGGGGCGGCGGCGATGACGGCCTCGCCGGTCGCCACGACCGGGGAGGCGGACGCCCCGAGCACCCGCGCGACGACCTCGGTGACCGCGAGGCCGACGAGTGCCGCGACGGTCCCGGCGACGACGGCCGCACCCCGGCCCGGCGTCTCCGTCGGCGGTGTCGTCCCTGAACTGGTCTGCGTGCTCGTTGCCACCCCACCATCCTGCCTCGCGGGGTGAACCCGCACGTGCGGGAGGATGGGCCGCATGGCTCCCGAGGTCCCCCTGCCCCGCGTCGGCACCGGCGTCGACGTGCACCGCCTCACCGCCGACCGTCCGCTCTGGGTGGCCGGGCTGCACTGGCCCGACGAGCCGCGCGGCCTCGACGGCCACTCCGACGCCGACGTGGTGTGCCACGCGCTGTGCGACGCGCTGCTGGCCGCCGCCGGCCTGGGCGACCTCGGCACCAACGTGGGGACCTCCGACCCCGCCTGGGCCGGCGCGAGCGGCGCCGACCTGCTCGCCGAGATCGTCCGTCGGGTCCGGGCCGCGGGGTTCGCGGTCGGCAACGCGTCGGTGCAGCTGGTGGGTGGCGTCCCCCGTCTCGGTGCACGCCGCGCCGAGGCGGAGGCGCTGCTGACACGCACCGTCGGCGCCCCCGTGTCGCTGTCGGCCACCACCACCGACGGTCTCGGCCTGACCGGCCGCGGCGAGGGCCTGGCCGCGATCGCGACGGCGCTCGTCGTCCCGACGGGCGCCTCGCGGGCCTGAGGAGCTCAGGTCGGACGGACGCGCACCGTCACCGACACCTCGACGTGCCCGTCGACCAGACGGGTGTCGTAGGCCGGGAGCGACGGCTCGGGCTGCTCGAGCCCCTCACCCGTCGCGAGGTCGAACAGCTGGTGGCCGGCCGGCGCGGCGACGTACGGGCGGCCCGAGCGACGCCCGACGATCCCGCGGGCCATCGTCGGCGTCCCGGCGTACGGATCGCGGTTGCCGACGGCGTGCACCGTCCGCTCGCCCGTGCGGAACAGCGCGATCTGCTTGCCGCGCACCAGGGCGGACACGCCGACGTCGACCTCGAGGTCGGCCGTGGCGCAGACCCTGACCCACCGGGCGGCGGTGGTGGTGGGCGCCGTCCCTCTGACCATGCATGGACGCTAGGCACCGGGCGTTTCAACGGCGCTACGCCACGTAACGGGCGCGCAAACAGTTGTCCGGGCGCCCGGGACGCAGCACCGCCCCCGTCCGACGTGGACGGGGGCGGTGCGGCGATCAGCGTGAGCCGGTGCTCAGGAGGCCAGGACCTCGTCGAGCAGCGTCTCGGCCTTGTCCTCGTTGGTGCTCTCGGCGAGCGCCAGCTCGGAGACGAGGATCTGGCGGGCCTTGGCGAGCATGCGCTTCTCGCCGGCCGACAGCCCGCGGTCACGCTCGCGGCGCCACAGGTCGCGGACGACCTCGGCCACCTTCATGACGTCGCCGGAGTGCAGCTTCTCCAGGTTGGCCTTGTACCGTCGGGACCAGTTCGTGGGCTCCTCGGCGTGCTCGGCACGCAGGACGCCGAAGACGCGCTCGAGCCCGTCCTTGTCGACCACGTCGCGGACACCGACCAGGTCGGTGTTGCAGGCGGGCACCCGGACGACGAGGTCGTTCTGTGCGACGATGCGAAGGACGAGGTACTCGCGAGCCTCACCCTTGATGGTTCGCTGCTCGATGTCCTCGATGACCGCTGCACCGTGGTTGGGGTAGACGACCGTTTCACCGACGGAAAATGTCATATGTTCTTCGCCCTTTCTTAGACGCCCAGGATACCACGCCTTTCGGACAGCCTTTCTGACGTTTGTGCAGGTCAGAGGCCACATCGGGGCTTGACAACGGAGCCTCGAGGTGCCACCTCGCGTGCGCGCGCCCCGTGGGAGAGGTGTCGTGACGGCCCGTCCGGGCAGGTCGGCACGGGGTCGGCGCCGCGTCCCGGCGGGCTCGGAGCGACCTCATGACGACCACCTGCTGGACACGCGTGCCGGGTCGGGATGCTGCACCCCGGGCGCGCTCGCTAGGGTGAGGTCTGCCCGGCGCGGTCGTCGCCCGGAGCCGCTGTCGGACCGAGAAAGGCCGGGACCCGTGCCCCCTCGCCCCATCAAGACCCTGACGTCGTACCGGGGTGCCGCCGTGGCGGCCGCCGCCGTGCTCGCGCTGACGGTGTCGGGCTGCGCCACCGGCTTCAACGCCGAGACCAACCGGGAGTACGCGCCGGCGGTGGGCACCAACGCCCGCGAGGACGACATCAGCGTCCTGAACGCGCTGTTCGTGACCAACCCCGACCAGACCGCCACCTTGTCGACGGTGCTGCTCGACAGCGCCGGCGACGACACGCTCACCGGCGTCGAGGTCACCAGCGATGACGGCCAGGTGGACGCGACGATCGAGGAGCCGATCCAGCTCGAGCGCGGCGTCAGCTTCTCGGTGGGCGAGGAGCCCAACGTCGTCATCGAGGGCAGCTTCATCCCCGGTCAGTTCCTGCGCACCACCCTGACGTTCGCCGACGCCGGCGAGATCAGCTTCCGGGCCATCGTGGTCGAGCGCACCGCGGAGTACCGCGAGGTCGCGGCTCCGTCCATCGTGCCCACGGAGTCCGAGCCCACGGAGTCCGAGCCCACCGAGCCGGGATCGAGCGCGGCGCCGTCGGACTCCCCGTCCACCGAGCCGACCCCCTCGGACGAGCCCACCAGCTGAGACCGGCGGGCCCGCCCCGCCGATCAGCTCTCGTACTTGTAGCCCAGGCCGCGGACGGTCACCAGCAGGTGCGGGTTGCCGGGGTCGGGCTCGATCTTGGCGCGCAGGCGCTTGACGTGGACGTCGAGCGTCTTGGTGTCGCCCACGTAGTCCGCGCCCCAGACGCGGTCGATCAGCTGGCCGCGGGTCAGCACCCGGCCGCTGTTGCGCAGGAACATCTCGAGCAGCTCGAACTCCTTGAGCGGCAGCCGCACGTCCGTGCCGTCGACGGTGACGACGTGCCGCTCCACGTCCATCCGGACGCGTCCGGACTCCAGCGCGGTGGGCGACTCGTCCACGTCGGAGCCGCGACGCAGGACGGCGCGGATGCGCGCGACCAGCTCGCGGGGGCTGTAGGGCTTGGTGACGTAGTCGTCGGCGCCCAGCTCGAGCCCGACCACCTTGTCGACCTCGGTGTCCTTGGCGCTGACCATGATCACCGGCACGTTGGACGTCTGGCGGATCTGACGGCAGACCTCGGTGCCCGGCAGGCCGGGCAGCATCAGGTCGAGCAGCACGATGTCGGCGCCGCCGCGGTCGAACTCCTCGAGCGCTCCGGGGCCGGTGTCGGCCACGGCGACGTCGAAGCCCTCCTTGCGCAGGACGTAGGCGAGAGCGTCGCTGTAGCTCTCCTCGTCCTCGACCACGAGCACTCGGGTCACTGGCGTGCCTCCTTGGGGCTGAGCAGGTGGGCGCCGGAGGACCCGGCACCGGTGGTGGCGTCCGTGACGTCGACGTCGAACGACTCCGGCGCGTGGACGGGCAGGGTGATGGTGAACGAGGAACCGGCGCCGGGCTCGCTCCACACCCGCACCGACCCTCCGTGGCTCGCGGCCACGTGCTTGACGATCGACAGGCCCAGGCCGGTGCCGCCGGTGGCGCGGGCACGGGCGGGGTCGACGCGGTAGAAGCGCTCGAAGATCCGGCCGATCTCGCTGTGCGGGATGCCGATGCCCTGGTCGGCGACGCTGATCGCGACGTCGTCGCCTTCGCGGCTCGCCGTGACGGCGACCTTGGACCCCTCGGGGCTGTAGGTGACGGCGTTCTCCACCAGGTTCGAGATCGCGGCGAGCACCTGGTCGGGGTCGCCGAGCACCCACAGGTCGCTCTCGCACGAGGTGGCCACCGCGATGTCCTTGGCGTCGGCCTCGGTGAGGCTGGCCTCGACGGCCGCGCAGACGGTGGCGGCGACGTCGATCTCGACGGGCTCGTCGACGAGCTGGTCGCCCTGGAGCCGGGACAGGTCGATGATCTGCTGCACCAGCCGCGTGAGCCGCTCGCTCTCGCCCCGCATCCGTCCGGCGAACCGGACGACGGCCTCGGGGTCGTCGCTCGCCTCGGACACCGCCTCGGCCAGCAGGTTGAGCGCGCCGACGGGCGTCTTGAGCTCGTGGCTCACGTTGGCCACGAAGTCGCGGCGGATGGACTCGACGCGACGCTCGCGCGTGCGGTCCTCCACGAGCACCAGCATCAGCCGCGACGACAGCGGGGCGACGCGCGCCGACAGCGCGAGGGGCTGCGACGACCGCGGGCTGAGCACGCTGAGCTCGGTGGTGCGGACCTGGCCGTCGCGGCGCACCAGCCGCACGAGCTCCATCAGCTCGTCGGAGTCGAGGCGGTCCTCGCGCACCATGCCGATCGCGTAGGCGGGCGCGGACGCCTTGAGGACGCTGTCGTCGGGCCCGACGAGCACGGCCGACGAGCGCAGGACGCCGAGCACCGACTCGACGCCGGCGGGCACGTCGGGGGCGGGGCGCTCGGGCTCGCGACGCTGCTCGCGCTCGCTGAGGCGGAACAGGAACACCGCGCCGGCTCCCAGCAGGGCGCCGAGGAGCCCGACGAGGATGACACCCAGCTCGTTGGCCACGCGGCCGATCGTACGCGGACGGTTCACCGCGACTTCGCCGTCGAGACGGCCCCGACCTGCAGTTTCGTCTCCTGTTCACGCCTCGTTCACGGCCGGTCGCCCCCCAGTCACCCGGGTTACCTACCGTTCTCTCCATGAGGGACGCGTACTACGACCAGCTGGACTCCATCGTCGACGACCTCGTCGCGATGACCTCGGCGGTGCAGACCGCCGTGCACGAGGCGACCCGGGCACTGCTCAAGGCCGACGCCCACGCCGCCGAGACCGTGATCTCGGGCGACCGCGACATCGACGCGTCGCGCGAGCTCATCGAGAGCCGCGCGCTGCAGCTCCTCGCCACGCAGCAGCCCGTCGCCACCGACCTGCGGCAGCTCGTCGCCACCCTGCGCATGGTCGCCGACCTCGAGCGCATCGGCGACCTGTCGGTGCACATCGCCAAGGTGTCGCGCCTGCGCGCGCCCGAGGTGGCCGTGCCCGGCCCGCTGCAGCCGACCATCTCCGAGATGGCCGACGTCGCCGACAAGATGATCGGTGCCGCCTCGCGCATCGTCGCCGACCGCGACGTCGCCGCCGCCGCCGCGATCGAGTCCGACGACGACGAGATGGACATGCTGCGCCGCTCGCTGTTCCGCGTCCTGCTCAGCGACGACTGGGACCACGGCGTCGAGCCGGCCATCGACCTGGCGCTCCTCGGCCGCTACTACGAGCGCATCGGCGACCACGCCGTCGGCGTCGCCCGTCGCGTGGTCTTCCTGGTCACCGGGGAGACGCCCGTCGTCCCCACCCCCCAGCACTCCTGAGGCCTGCGACTGCCGGCTGTCCGGGGGTCTGAGCGCCCGTCTGGCAAGGCGCGGAACGTGAAGGCGAACTGGTCTTGTTCGTCGAACGGGCCGCAACGCCGCCAGGCGGGATGCGCAGGCCCTCAGAGGTTGAGGATCGTGTAGAGGGCGATGGAGCCCAGGACCACGATGGCCGACCGCAGCAGCCATGGCGGGAGGCGGCGGCCGACGGCCGCGCCGAGGAACCCACCGATGAGCGAGCCGGCCGCGATCAGCGCGACGGCGACCCAGTCGATCCGGCCGTCGCCGGTGACGAGGTCGACGACCACGTAGGTGGTCGCGGCCACGACGTTCACGACCAGTGTGAGGATGTTCTTCGCCCCGTTGAGGCGCTGGATGGTCTCGGGGAGCAGCATCCCGAGGAGCCCGACGAGCAGGATGCCCTGCGCGGCGGCGAAGTAGCCGCCGTAGACGCCGCA
Organism: Solicola agrisoli; assembly: GCF_049059935.1. Taxonomy (NCBI): domain Bacteria; kingdom Bacillati; phylum Actinomycetota; class Actinomycetes; order Propionibacteriales; family Nocardioidaceae; genus Solicola; species Solicola agrisoli. The sequence continues at coordinate 57,724 of NZ_JBMGQR010000012.1, forward strand.
CGCGTAGGTCACGAGCACGACCGCGACCATCCGTCCGGTGCCGACCGGTCGCGGGGCGTCGTCCGCGGTGCCGGCCCGCTCGCGACGGCGTCGCAGCCACGCCTGCAGCGTGGGCTGGGCGACGACGAGCACCAGCGCCAGCACGAGCAGCACCGGCACGATCGCGATGAACGCGTCCTCGGGCAGGTGCAGCAGCAGGAAGGCTCCGGTCAGCGCACCCAGCAACGAGGCCGGGACCATCGTGAGGAGTCGCCGACGCTGGCCGGCGAGCTCACGCCGGTACCCCAGCGAGCCGCTGACGCCGCCCGGGACCAGCCCGAGCGCGTTGCTCATCGTCGCCGACACCGGCGGCACCCCGAACGCGACCAGCGTCGGGAAGGTGATCAACGTGCCGGAGCCGACGATCGTGTTGACGGTCCCGGCGCCGATCCCGGCGACGAAGACCAGCGCCATCTCCGCCGGGGAGACGGCTCAGCGCCCCTGGCTGGCGACCGCCGCGATCGCGTCCGCGGCGGCATCGGGGTCGAGGTAGCGGCCGCCGCGCGTCACGGGCTTGAGGTCGGCGTCCAGCTCGTAGACGAGCGGGATGCCGGTGGGGATGTTCAGGCTGACGATCGACTCCTCGTCCATGCCGTCGAGGTGCTTGACCAGCGCGCGCAGCGAGTTGCCGTGGGCGGTGACGAGCACCGTCCTGCCGGCACGCAGGTCGGGGACGATCGAGTCGTACCAGTACGGCAGCATCCGGACCAGCACGTCCTTGAGGCACTCGGTGCGCGGGCGCAGCTCCGACGGCAGGCCGGCGTACCGGGCGTCGCCGGACTGGCTGAACTCGCTGTCGTCGTCGATCGCCGGCGGCGGGGTGTCGTAGGAGCGGCGCCAGAGCATGAACTGCTCCTCGCCGAACTCCTCGAGCGTGGCCTTCTTGTCCTTGCCCTGCAGGGCACCGTAGTGGCGCTCGTTCAGGCGCCACGAGCGGGTGACGGGGATCCAGTGCCGGTCGATGCCGTCGAGCACGATCTGCGCGGTGCGGATCGCCCGGCGCAGCACCGAGGTGTGGACGACGTCGGGCAGCAGCCCCGCGTCGCGCAGCAGGTCGGCGCCGCGCGCCGCCTCGGCGAGGCCCTGCTCGTTGAGGTCGACGTCCACCCACCCGGTGAACAGGTTCTTGGCATTCCACTCGCTGTGCCCGTGGCGCAGCAGGACCAGCGTCGAGGTCGCATCGCTCATGGGGCTCAACCTATGCCGTCGGCGGCACCGCCCGCGAGCCGGTCCAGGACCTGCAGGTAGGCGTCCTCGGTCTGGACGCCGGGGACGGCGTAGGTGCCGTCGACGATCACCGTGGGCACCTGGGTGATGCCCGCCTGGGCGGCCGTCGTCAGCTGGAGGTCCACCTGGTCGGCGGCGTCGTCGGACGCGAGGAGGACGTCGGCCGCGTCCGCGTCGAGGCCCACGGCCGCCGCGCGCGAGGCCAGGGTGTCGTGGTCGGCGAGGTCGGCGCCCTCGCCGAAGTGGGCGCGCCACAGCTCGTGCGCGAGGTCGCGCTGGGCCCCGGCTCCCCCGGCGGCCGACGCCCACGACAGCAGCCGGTGGGCGTCGAAGGTGTTGGCCCGCACCGCGGCCTCGAAGTCGAACTCCAGGCCGTCCGGACGGGCGGCCTCGGCGACGCGCTCGACCTGCTCGGCGGCGTGCTCGGGACCGCCGAGCCGCTCGGCCAGCGCCTCCAGCAGCGGCTGGTGGTCCGACGGCGCCTGGGGGTCGAGCTGGAACGAGCGCAGCACCACCTCGACCGGCTCACCGGTGCGCAGCGTGTGCGCGGCGACGGCGCGCTCCAGGCGGGTGACGGCGAGCCACGACCAGGGGTCGACCAGGTCGACGAAGACCTGGATCCTCACCGGGCGTCGTCCTCGCGCGGCTTCTCGAGCCAGCCGCGGAACGCGTCGAGGTTGCGGGTGGACTCCCCCCGCGAGATGCGCCACTCCCACTCCTTGCGGATGGAGGTGGCGAAGCCGAGCTCGAGGATCGAGTTGAACGACTCGTCGGCGTAGGTGAGGACGGCCCCGAGCAGGCGGTCGACCTCCTCGGCGGTGACGTTGGCGCGCGGCAGGCGCCCGTCGAGCCAGATGTCGCCGTTGTGGTCGATGGCGAACGCGACGCCGTAGAGCTTCATGTTGCGCTCGAGCAGCCAGCGGTAGACCTCGGCGTGGTTCTCGTCGGGGTGCCGCGCGACGAAGGCGTGGACCGACAGCGAGTGGTCCTTGACCTCGAGCCGGACCGTCGTCTGCAGCTTCTTCTCGCCCGGGAGCACCACCTCGAACACGCCGGGACGGTGCTCGACGTGGTCCAGGCCGGTGCCGGCGAGGGCGTCGCGGACGACGTCGGCCGTGGCGGCGGAGCTGGCGGAGAGGGTCATGAGGCCACCTGCTGGGGAGCGTCGAAGGAGGCGATGGCGGCCTCGTAGACCGCCACCGTGCGGTCGGCGGTGCGTTGCCACCCGAACTCGCGGGCGTGGTCGACCGCGCCGCGGCCGAGCGACTCGGTCCAGGCGGGATCGGCCACCATGCGGGCGAACACGGCCGCGTAGTCGTCGGGGTCGTGGCCGTCGACGAGGACGCCGCTGCGACCGTCGGCGACCGCGGTGGACAGGCCGCCCACGCGGGCGGCGACGACCGGGGTGCCGCACGCCTGCGCCTCGAGCGCGACCAGGCCGAACGACTCGTTGTACGACGGGACGCAGACCGCCGTCGACGCGGCGTACCAGCGTGCGAGCTCGTGCTGGCCGACCGGCGGGACGAACCGCACGACGTCGGCGATGCCGAGGTGGTGGGCGAGGTCGACCAGGTGGCCCGGCTGCTCGAGCCCGGACCCGGACGGCCCGCCGATCACCACGACGACGAGCGACGACCGCAGCGACGGGTCGCGCTCGACGAGGCGGGCGGCGGCGCGCAGCAGCACGTCGGGAGCCTTGAGGGGCTGGATGCGTCCGGCGAAGGTGAGCACGGTGGCGTCGGCGGGCAGCCCCAGCCCGGCACGGGCGGCGCCGCGGTCGCGGGGCTCGAAGACCTCGAGCGCGACGCCCGGCGGCACGACCGCCACGTGGGCGGGGTCGGCCCCGTACAGCTCGACGAGCGCCCGCGCCTCGTCGTCGGTGTTGGCCACCAGGCGGTCGGCGGCCTCGACGACCGTCTGCTCGCCGAACACGCGGGCCAGCGGCTCGGCGGTGTCGCCGTCGGCGAGCGCGGCGTTCTTGACCTTGGCGAGCGTGTGCATCGAGTGCACGAGCGGCACGCCCCAGCGGTCGCGGACGACGGCGCCGACCTGCCCCGACAGCCAGTAGTGCGAGTGCAGGACGTCGTAGCGCCCCGGGTCGTGCTCGGCCTCGACGCGCAGGACGTCGCGCACGAACGTGCACAGCTGGGCGGGCAGCTCGTTCTTGGACAGGCCCTCGAACGGACCGGCCGGCACGTGCCGCACCAGCACGCCCGGACGCGCCTGCACCTGCTGCGGCTGCGACGACGACGTGGCGCGGGTGAAGATCTCGACCTCGACGTCGCGCTCGGCCAGCCGGCTCGCGAGCTCGAGCACGTAGACGTTCATGCCCCCCGCGTCGCCGGTGCCCGGCTGCTCGAGCGGGGAGGTGTGCACCGAGAGCATCGCGACCCGTGAGAGCGGACGACGACCGGTGCTCGACACGTCTTCCATCGTCGCGCACGGGTCGGGGGCGGGCAAACGCAGGCCGGACGGCCGGTGTCGCCCGTCGCTGGCACGATGAGGCCCATGAGCGACAGCCACGAGCGCACGAGCCCCCGCACCGCCGTCGTCACCGGGGCCGGGAGCGGCATCGGCGCCGCGACGGCCCGGGCGCTGGCCGCCGCCGGGTACCACGTGTTCTGCGCCGCACGTCGCACCGAGCGGGTCGAGGCCGTCGCCGCCGAGGTGGGCGGCACCGCCGTCACGTGCGACGTCACCGACGCCGAGAGCGTGGCCGCGCTGGCCGCGGCCGTGGGCGGCAGCCTCGACGTGCTGGTCAACAACGCCGGTGGGGCGTTCGGCCAGGAGCCGATCGCCCGTACCGACCCCGAGCAGTGGCGCGCGATGTTCGACGTCAACGTCCTCGGCACCCTGCACGTCACCCAGGCCCTGCTGCCGGCGCTCGTCGCCAGCGGCGCGGGAACCGTGGTCAACGTGGGCTCGATCGCCGGACACCTCGCCTACGAGGGCGGCGCCGGCTACACCGCGGCCAAGCACGGCGTCGCGGTGATGACCGAGACGCTGCGCCTGGAGCTCAACGGGCAGCCGGTGCGCGTCACCGAGGTCGCGCCGGGCATGGTCCGCACCGAGGAGTTCTCCCTCGTGCGCCTCGGCGACGCCGACAAGGCCGACGCGGTCTACGCCGGCGTCCGCGAGCCGCTCGTCGCCGAGGACGTCGCCGACGCCGTCGCGTGGGTGGCCACGCGGCCGTCGCACGTCAACGTCGACCTGCTCGTGATCAAGCCGCTGGCGCAGGCGGCACCCCACAAGGTGCACCGGGAGGGCTGAGACACACCTGGACGGGGCACCCCCGCGCGCCACGTAGGATGGGACGGCCCGTGTTCGCGGGCTCGACCCCACCTGCAAGGACACAGACTCCGCCATGCCCATCCGTCAGGACCTGCGCAACGTCGCGATCGTCGCCCACGTCGACCACGGCAAGACCACCCTGGTCGACGCCATGCTCCAGCAGCAGGGCGCCTTCTCCGCGCACCAGGAGGTCACCGAGCGGGTCATGGACTCCGGTGACCTCGAGCGCGAGAAGGGCATCACGATCCTCGCGAAGAACACCGCCGTCCGCTACCACGGCCCGGGCTCGCCCGAGGGCGGCGTCACCATCAACATCATCGACACCCCCGGCCACGCCGACTTCGGCGGCGAGGTCGAGCGCGGCCTGTCGATGGTCGACGCGGTCGTGCTGCTCGTCGACGCGTCCGAGGGCCCGCTGCCCCAGACGCGCTTCGTGCTCCGCAAGGCGCTCGGCGCGAAGATGCCCGTCATCCTGGTGGTGAACAAGGTCGACCGTCCCGACGCCCGCATCAGCGAGGTCGTCGAGGAGACGTACGAGCTGTTCATGGACCTGCTCGACGAGCACGCCGCCGAGGACGCCCTGGACTTCCCGGTCGTCTTCGCCTCGGCCAAGGCCGGTCGCGCGTCCACCGAGCAGCCCGCCGACGGCGGCCTGCCCGACAGCGAGAACCTCGTCCCGCTGTTCCAGACGATCCTCGACGCCGTGCCCGCGCCCGAGTACGTCGACGGCGCGCCGCTGCAGGCCCACGTCACCAACCTCGACGCGTCGCCGTTCCTCGGCCGCCTGGCGCTGGTGCGCGTCAAGGCCGGCACCCTGAAGAAGAACGCCCAGGTCGCCTGGTGCCGTCACGACGGGTCGGTGGAGCGCGTCAAGATCACCGAGCTGCTCGTCACCGAGGCCCTCGACCGCGTGCCCGGCGAGAGCGCCGGCCCCGGCGACATCGTCGCCATCGCGGGCATCCCCGAGATCACCATCGGCGAGACGCTGGCCGATCCCGAGAACCCGGTGCCGCTGCCGCTCATCACGGTCGACGAGCCCGCGATCTCGATGACGATCGGCACGAACAACTCGCCGCTCGCCGGCCGCGAGAAGGGCACGAAGGTCACCGCCCGCCTGGTCAAGGACCGCCTCGACCGCGAGCTCGTCGGCAACGTGTCGCTGCGCGTGCTCGCCACCGAGCGTCCCGACGCGTGGGAGGTGCAGGGCCGTGGCGAGCTGGCGCTGGCCATCCTGGTCGAGCAGATGCGGCGCGAGGGCTACGAGCTCACCGTCGGCAAGCCGCAGGTGGTCGTCCGCGAGGTCAACGGCAAGGTGCACGAGCCGTTCGAGCGCCTGACGATCGACTGCCCCGAGGAGTACCTCGGCACCGTCACGCAGCTGCTCGCCGTCCGCAAGGGCCGCATGGAGCAGATGACCAACCACGGCACCGGCTGGGTGCGCATGGAGTTCGTCGTGCCGTCGCGCGGCCTGATCGGCTTCCGCACCGAGTTCCTCACCGACACCCGCGGCACCGGCATCGCCAACCACGTGTTCGAGGACTACGAGCCCTGGGTGGGCGAGCTGCGCACCCGCGCGTCGGGCTCGCTCGTCGCCGACCGCTCCGGCGCGGCCACGTCGTTCGCGATGACGAACCTGCAGGAGCGCGGCACGCTCTTCGTCGACCCCACCACCGAGGTCTACGAGGGCATGATCGTCGGCGAGAACTCCCGTGACGACGACATGGACGTCAACGTCACCAAGGAGAAGAAGCAGTCCAACGTCCGCTCCTCCACCGCGGACAACTTCGAGAAGCTGATCCCGCCGAAGAAGCTCTCGCTCGAGCAGTCCCTGGAGTTCTGCCGCGAGGACGAGTGCGTCGAGGTCACCCCCACCGCCGTCCGCATCCGCAAGGTCATCCTCGACGCCGGCGACCGCGGTCGCTCGCGTCGCTCCGGCGCCCGCGGCTGACCCTCCCCCGGCGGTGGGTATGGCCCCACCGACACCCGCCAGCGGTGGGTATGCCCCCACGATCGCGCTGATCGTGGGGCCATACCCACCGCTGAGGTCGTTCTAGGCGGCGACGAGCCACGCCCACCGCGGCCCGAACACCGGTGGCGGGCCCGCGTAGCCGCGGCGGCGGAGGGCCTCGTGCACCCGCAGGACGAGCGCCCGCGGCGACGCGAGCATCTCGTGGGTGACGTGGAGGACCTCGTAGCCCGCGTCGCGCAGTGCCTGGTCGCGGACGATGTCGCGGTTCCACTGACGCACGTCGGTGAGGTGCTGACGGCCGTCGTACTCGATCACCAACCGCCACTGCTCGAAGAGCAGGTCCACCCGCGCCACGAAGCGACCGTCGCGCCTGATCTCGACGTTGACGAGGGGCTCGGGCAGCTCGGCCGCCTCGAGCACGAGCCGGGTGAAGGTCTCGCGACGCGCCTCCGCGCCGGCGCGGACGAGCGGCAGGACACCGAGGAGCGCCTTGGCGCCGGCACGCCACGGCTCGCGTCGTGCGACCTCCGTCATCCCGTCCACGCACGACAGGCCACGACCGACGACCATGTCCGCCGCACCGGCGACGTCGAGCGGCCGGAGCATCGACGCCGCACCCACCATCGCCGCCTCGACGCTCACGCACCGGCCGTCGTTCTCGGGCATGCTCCGCGTGCGGTGCAGGAACACGTCGGGGACCGCCAGGTGCAGGTCGCCGCTGACCGTCAGGTGCACCGGACGGGACCGACCCACGTCGATCCCGTGGTCCTGCAACGCGGAGACGTGGCTCAGCACGGCCCGCACCGGCATCGTGAGCGTCGCCGCCAACCGCCAGTCCTCCTGGCTCATCTCGTGGTCGCGGTGCCGGTAGACGCGTGGCATCACCCGCACGTAGGACGACCCCTCGGTCGCCCGCTTGGTGACCCCGAGCGCGCGGGCCCGGTGCAGGTGGAACGGCCCGTGGCGGAGCTCGTCGGGGACTGGTGATCGCGCCGGCATGGACCCAGCCGATCTCGTCATCCCCGCCCCCACCAGCCCCTCAGACCGATCTGTGGACGAAGACCCCCGTCAGCGGTGGGTATGGCCCCAGGATCGGCGCGAAAGTGGGGGCATACCCACCGCCGGGCTAGAGGAGGCGGACGGCGGGGGCGTAGAGGGACATGACGTGCAGGGCCGCGGCGTGGGAGGCCTCGTCGACACCCGCGCAGGCCTCGGCCACCACCCCCGCCCGGGCGCCGTCGTCCACGGCCGCGAGGACGGTGGACAGCACGCAGCAGTCGGTCGAGACGCCGCAGACGACGACGTCGCGCGAGCCGCCCGTGGCCGCGAGCAGGGCGGGGCCCCACTTGCCGAACGTGGGGGCGTCGACGGTCGGACGGCCCGCGGCGTCGAGGCCGTCGACGACGTCCCAGGTGGACGCGGGCGTCTCGAGCGCGAAGGGCCACTCGTCGTAGTACGAGACCCACGCGCCCTGCGGCGAGGCGAGCGGGACGAAGCGGGTGAACACCACGCGGTCGTCGTGCTCGTCGACGAGCGCGCGCACCCGCGGCACGAGGGCGTCGAAGCCCGGCGTCGCCCAGGGCCCGGTGCGGAAGCCCTCCTGCATGTCGACGACGACGAGCCAGGGCGCGTCGCTCACCGGTCCGAGCCCGCCGACACCGCCGCACCCTCCTGACGGCTCACCGCCGCCTTCTCGAGCACCAGGTAGCCGACGAACCCGATGACGAGCGCCGCGAGCACGCCGAGGTTGGCGAACGCCCACGCGCCGTCGCGGCCGCCGAGGCCCAGCGGCCCGAGCAGGTAGCCCTGCCACGAGAGCCACTCCGCGGACGAGTTGGTCACCAGCCCCCAGCCGACGACGGACCCCGCCACCAGCAGCGCGAGCGGCACCGTGCGCACCGCGCCGTAGCGACCCGAGGGCGACTCCAGGTCGGCGTCGGCGTAGTCGCGGCGCCGCAGCGCGACGTCGGCGAGCATCACGCCGCACCACGCGGCGATCGGCACGCCGAGCGTGATCAGGAAGCCCTGGAACGGGCCGATGAAGTCGGTGGCCACGAACACCACGTACACCGTGCCGAGCAGCATGATGCCGCCGTCGACCAGCGCGGCGACGGGACGCGACGCCGGCAGCCCGAGGCTGAGCAGCGACAGCCCGGAGGAGTAGATGTCGAGCAGCGCGCCCGACACCAGCCCGAGCACGGCGATCACCGCGAACGGCACCAGGAACCAGGTGGGCAGCAGCGCCGCCAGGGCCCCGATCGGGTCGGACGCGATCGCGGTGCTGAGCTCGGCGGACGAGCCGGCGAGCAGCAGCCCGTAGACGAGCAGGACGAGCGGGGCGAGCGCGAGGCCCGTCGCCGTCCAGCCCACCACACCCGCGCTGGACGCGGTGCGCGGCAGGTACCGCGAGTAGTCGGCGGCGGCGTTCACCCAGCCCAGGCCCGTCGCGGTCAGCAGGAACACCACGGCCCCGACGAACGCCTGCACCGACCCCGACGGGATCGCGGTCACGGCGCCGAGGTCCACCCGGTGCAGCGTCAGCGCGATGTAGACGACGGTCAGCGCCGCACCGACCACCGTCACCCAGGTCTGGATACGCATGATCGCGTCGAAGCCGAGCACGCCGCCGGCCACGATGAGCGCAGTGACGACGACGAGCGCGACGACCAGCGTCCCGTTGCCGCCGCCCCACCCGAGCTCGCGGAAGACGGTCGCGGTGGCGAGCGTCGCGAGCGCCGTCAGCGCCGTCTCCCAGCCCACGCTGAGCAGCCACGACACCGCGGCGGGCACCTTGTTGCCGCGCACCCCGAACGCCGCGCGCGACAGCACCAGCGTCGGCGCCGAGCCGCGCTTGCCGGCCAGCGCGACGAACCCGCACAGCAGCGCCGACCCGACGATGCCGACGACGGCGGCCACCACGGACTGCCACAGCCCGATGCCGAAGCCGAGGGTGAACGAGCCGTAGCTGACGCCGAGCACCGAGATCGACGCGGCGGTCCACGGCCAGAACAGGTCGCGTGGCGTGCCCTTGCGCTCGTGCTCGGCGATGACGTTGGTGCCGTTCAGCTCGACCTTGCTGGCGGACGCGGTGGCCTGGGGAGGCTCGGAGGACATCGTGGCTCCTGGTGTGCGGCCCGGGGACGGGGGCGGGCTCGGGACTACCCTGCCACCTCCCGGGCGAGTCGTGCATCGGTCTCAGCCGACGTCGGCGCGGTGGCCGGCCCTGGACGCGTGACCGACAGCGCGGCCGCGACGTTCGCCCGACGCGCCGCAGCCAGCACGTCGTCCTCGCGCGCGAGGCCCGCGGCGAGCACGCCGCAGTGCGTGTCGCCGGCCCCCGACGTGTCGACGGCCGTCACGGCGACGCCCGGAACGTGGTGCGGCTCGACGGCGCCCGCGAGCGCCACCCAGCACCCGTCGGCACCGTCGCGGACGACGACGTGCGCGCCGTCGTGCATCAGCTCGGCGAGCCGCAGCGCGGCGGGACCGGGGTCGTCGAGACCGCTCAGCGCCGTCGCCTCGCGCGCGTTGAGGCTCAACAGGTCGCAGCGTCCGCGCGCGAGCGACCACGTGTCGGCGTCGATGCCCGCGACGAGCGGTCCGGGGTCGAGCAGCAGCGTCACGTCGGGCGGCAGCGCCGCGGCCCAGGCGGCCAGCGCCGGCCCGGTGCCGGGGCGGACCAGGCTGTACCCGGTCACGTAGACGACGTCGCCGGCGCGGGCGTCGATGCGCGCGAGCTCGTCGGGGCCCATCTCCTCCTCGGCGCCGCCCACGGTGACGAAGGTGCGCTCGGCGTCGGCGTCGACCAGCGCGACGCACCAGCCGCTGTCGCGGTCGAGGACCGGCAGCTGCACCTCCTCGACGCCGTGCTCGCGCAGCGCGTCGGCCACGACGGTGCCGAACGTGCCGGTGCCGCGCCGCCCGGCCCAGCGCACCGCGAGCCCGTCGCGCTGCGCGGCCACGAGCACGTTGAGCCCTCCCCCGGCCACCACCGACGCGGCCGACGCGACCAGGTCGCTGCCCGGCTCGGGGACGGCCGGCACGTGCAGCACCAGGTCCACCACTACCGGTCCGGTGTGGACGAGCCGCGGTGTCATCGGTCGCGGAGCCGCAGCAGCTCGACGGCCACCGGCTCGAGGTCGAGGTCGTTGACGTCGGCAACGGTGCGCACGACGTCGTCGGGCAGGCATGCGAGCCCGTGGACGGCGCCGCCCACCGCGCCGGCGATGGCGGCGATGGTGTCGGTGTCGCCGCCCAGCGACGCGGCGGTCGTCATCGCGGTCCAGGGCTCGGCGTAGGTCGCGACGAGCGCGATCGCCGCGACCACCGACTCCTGCGCCGCCAGGCTGGTGCCGACCAGCCGCTCGACGGCGTCCGGCACGTCGGCGACCGGCAGCCGTCGCAGGTGGGGTACCGCCCAGGCGAGTCGCGAGGCGACGTCCGCCCCGGCCACCCAGGCGCCGCGACCGGCGCCGGCCTCGGCGGCGGCGATCGCCAGACCAACCGCCTCCCCGAGCGAGGCCCCGTCGACGCCGGCGCTGACGGCCGCACCCACGGCCGCGGCGGACGCGACGCCGATCGTCGTCGCGTGGCTGACCTGGCAGGACTCGGCCACGGCGTCGACGAACGCGTCCAGCGGCTCGACGGGCACCGCGACGCCCACGGGCAGCACGCGCATCGCCGCCCCGTTGGTGGCGCCGTGACGTCCGGCCTCGGACGGGTCGACCCCCGCCAGGACCGCCTCGACCGCCCGCTTGGTGGACGGCCCGAGCAGGTCGAGCGACCCACGTGCCGCCACGTCGCGCTCCCACGCGACGAGCGCGTCGGCCAGCGCCCGCGGGTCGACGCGACCGTCGCCGTCGAGCAGCACGCGGGCCAGCAGCAGCGCCTGCTCGGTGTCGTCGGTGACCGACCCGGCGGGAAGCCCACGGGCGATCTGCTGGTGCGGGCCGGGCGCGAGGAGGCGGTCGACGACGCCGTGGTCCTCGGCGACGGCCGAGCGGCTCATCGACTGCGTGGGCATCCCGAGCGCGTCGCCCACGGCCAGGCCCCACCACGCACCGAGGGCGTTGTCCAGACGCGGGTCGGTGGCGCTCATCGGGGCGCCACCGCCCGCGTCCGCGACGTCACTTCTTGGCGTTGACGCGCTCCTGGGCCGGAGACGCACCGCCACCGGGGGCGTCGACCGCCCTGCCCTCGGAGTCGACCTCGGTCACGAGCACGAACTCGTCGTCCTCGTGGTGGGTGACACCGTGCACGACCGCGCCCTCGACCAGCTGCTCGCCGATGCGGCCGCGCAGGATCATCGGGTCGGTCTGCAGGTCCTTGTACAGCGCGAGGCACAGCAGCAGCATCACCAGGACGAACGGCAGGGACGCCGCGATGGTGATGTTCTGCAGGCCCGTGAGCGCGTCCGCGCCGCCACCGCCGATCACCAGCATGATCGCCGCGACGGCACCGGTGAGCACGCCCCAGAAGATCACCGTGCCCTTGCCGGGCTCGGTGTTGCCGCGCTCGGACAGCGTGCCCATGACGATCGACGCCGCGTCGGCGCCCGACACGAAGAAGATGCCGACGAGCACCATGACCAACACGGTCGAGATCGACGCGAGCGGGTAGTTGCTGAGCAGCTGGAACAGCGCGCCGTCGGTGCTGACCGCGCCGTCGACGAGCATGCTGCCGGCGTCGTCGCGGTAGGCCTGGATGCCGGCGCCGCCGAAGATCGCGAACCAGACGAGGCTGACCATGCTCGGCACCAGCAGGACGCCGGTGACGAAGCTGCGGATCGTGCGGCCACGGCTGATGCGGGCGATGAACATGCCGACGAAGGGCGTCCACGAGACCCACCAGGCCCAGTAGAAGATCGTCCAGGACGAAAGCCACGTGGCCATCGCCTCGTCGCCGGTGGCCGCGGTGCGCGAGGCCATCGAGCCCATCTGCGTCAGATAGTCGCCGAGCGCCGTGGGCAGCAGGTTCAGCGTGAGCAGCGTCGGACCGACGACGAACACGAACACGGCCAGGACCAGCGCCAGCACCATGTTGGTGTTGGAGAGCCACTGGATGCCGCGCTCGATGCCGGAGACGGCCGAGACGATGAAGCAGATCGTCAGCACGACGATGATCGAGACCAGCGCGATCTCGCTGATGGAATCGACCCATCCGTTGAACACCAGACCGCTGCCGATCTGCAGGGCACCGAGGCCGAGCGACGCGGCGGACCCGAAGAGGGTCGCGAAGATCGCGAGGATGTCGATGACGCGCCCGCCGGGGCCGTTGGTGGCCCTCTCGCCGAACAGCGGGGTGAACGCCGAGGAGATCAGCTGCGAGCGGCCCTTGCGGAACGTGCCGTAGGCGATCGCGACGCCGACGACGGCGTAGATGGCCCACGGGTGGAGCGCCCAGTGGAACATCGTGGTGGCCATCGCGGTCTCGACCGCGGCGTCGGTGTCGCCCTCGACGGTGCCCGGCGGCGGGGCGATGTAGTGGCCCAGCGGCTCGGCGACGCTGTAGAACATCAGGCCGATGCCCATGCCGGCGCTGAACATCATCGCGATCCAGGAGACCGTGTTGAACTCGGGCTTCTCGTCGTCGGCGCCGAGCGGGATCTTTCCGTACTTGCTGGCGGCGAGCCAGATCACGAAGATCACGAAGAAGCTGGCCGCCAGCACGAAGAACCACCCCGTGTTGGTGATGATCCAGCCCTGGGTCGTCGACGCGGTGTTGCCGAGGCTGGTGGTGCTGACCGCGCCCCAGACCACGAAGGCGATCGCGATGGCGCCGGTGATGCCGAACACCACCCAGTCCAGGTGGTGCTTGTGGCGCGACGCTGCCGCGTCCACCTCGTCACGGGTGCGGAACGCCAGGGCGCGCCGGGCGCGCTCCTTCAGCTCCACTCTCTTCTCGTCCGGGCTCATGAAAGTCCCCTCACGGTCGCCTGGTGGTCTCGGGCAGTGGCCCACCTTAGACCCGGCTGAGAGACGGGACGTTTCGGACGTGAGTCGGGGGGAGGCGATCGTGAGTCGTGCCACGATCGGCGCGGACGACGGTCAGCGGCTGCCGGCGACCTGCTTGAGGGCGGGGCGCGCGTCGGCGAGGTAGACGAGCGCCGCCACCGTGCCGACGAGGTTGAGGATGCTCAACGGGCTCGAGAAGAGCAGGTGCGCCACGGCCGCGATGACGAGCAGGATCATCCACAGCTGCTTGGTCTGCTTGTCGGCCGCGACGAACTGCTCGGGCGAGCGCGTGATGGCGTCGACGAGCGCGAAGGCCTTGACCCCCAGGAGCACCAGGGAGACCAGCAGCAGGAAGCCGCTCTGCACGGCGAACAGGTCCATGCCCCGATGGTACCGGGCGGGGCGGCGCGCCTCCCTGGCGAGAACTGTCGGCGGCGCATGCTCGACTGGGGCCACCCACCCGACGACAGCCCAGGAGGACCCGTGCTCGACACCCTGACCGACGCCGAGGCCGCGCTGTCCGAGCCGGCGCTCTGCGCGGGCTGCCCCGACCGCTACGCGCCCGAGGACGGCTGGGGCGGGCTGTGCCCGTCGTGCTGCGCCCTGCTCGACGACCACGCGGCCGGTCGCCACGACCGGCGCACCGTCACGTCGTGCCTGGGCTGCCTGGCGGGCGAGACGGTCGGCACCGCTCGCCGCGCCAGCGCCTGAGGCTCAGCTGCCGCTGGGGGCGTTGCCCGGGGTTCCGGGCGCCGCCGACGTGCCGGTGCTCGGCGCCGACGGCGAGGACGTCGTCGGCGCGCTCACCTTGGGCGAGGCGGGGGTCTGCGCGACGCCCGACCCGGTGGCAGGGGGCGTCGACGTGGTGCCCGAACCGGTCGACGGCGGCGTCTTGGAGGTCGCCTCCGAGCCGGTGGCCGGGGCGGACTTCTGCGACGCCGGCGTGGGGGCGTTCACCGGCGCGGCCTTCTTCGCCGGAGCCGTGGTGGCCGGAGCGGACTTCTTCGCCGTGGTCTTCTTCGCCGCGGTCTTCTTGGCGGGGGCCTTCTTCGCCGGGGCCTTCTTCGCGGCCGCCTTCTTGACCGCGGGCGCCTGGGTGCCCGGCGTCTTCTTGGCCGGGGCCTTCTTGGCGACCGTGGCCGGGGTCTCGGTGGTGGCCGGGGCCGCCTTCTCCGCGGCCGGAGCCTTCTTCGCCGGGGCCTTCTTGGCCGTGGTCTTCTTGGCGGGGGCGGCCTTCGTGGTGGTCGGCAGCGTGGCCGACGGGGTCGCCTTCGCGGCAGGAGCCTTCTTCGCGGGAGCCTTCGTCGCGGGGGCCTTCTTCGCCGGCGCCTTCGCGGCGGCAGGCGTCTTCTTGGCTGCGGCCTTCTTCGCCGCGGCCACCGTCGAGGCGGGCGTCGGGGTGCCGGTGGACTTCTTCGCGGGCGCCTTCTTCGCGGGGGGCACGGCGGCGTCGCGGACCGCGGTACCGGCCTGGGCGAGGTCGGCGGCGGCGCCCTGCTGCTCGGCGCGCAGGTCGCGGACGGTCTCGCGCAGGTCGGCGACCACGTCGGCCGCGCGGTCGCGGACCTCCTCGGCGATGTCCTCGACGCGGTCCTCGAGGTCGTCGCGGAGGTCGTCGAGGTCGATGGCGCCGCTGAGCCGGTCGACGACGGCGCCGCCGCGGCGCGCGAGGTCGGAGAACAGCGAGCCGGCCTGGCCGAACGCGTAGCCGGCGGCGGCCTGGGCCTGCGCGGGGACGGCGCGCACCTGCGCCTGCAGGCTGCTGTCGCCGCTGGTCTCGTCGCGACGGGCCCGGCGTGCCTGGTCCTGCAGCGACCTGAGCTCGCCGATGAGGGCGTCGACGTCCAGGCCGGGTGCCTCGCCGGCGCGCAGGCGCTCGATCACGAGGTCGCCCGCGCCGAGCACGGCGAGGACGGGGGCGGGGATCTGGTCGGTGATGCTCACGAGGTCTCCTCGGTGGATGGGGTCGGGTCGGGGCCGTCCTCGTCGTCACCCGCGAGGGGTGAGGCGGCGGCCTGCTCGTCGCGGACGGCGCCCACGAACGAGTGGTAGATGTCGAGCAGCGCGTTCTTCTGCCGCTCGGTGAGCAGGGGGTCGAGCGCGACGGCGTCCTCGACGGCGCGGGTGCGCGACTCGTCCACGTCCAGGATCCCGGCGCGCACGTACAGCGACTCCGCCGAGATCCTCAGCGCCTTGGCGATCTGCTGCAGCACCTCGGCGGACGGGCGGCGCAGGCCGCGCTCGATCTGGCTCAGGTACGGGTTCGACACGCCCGCCTGCTCGGCGAGCTGGCGCAGGGACAGCTGCGCCTGCCGACGTTGGTCACGCAGGTGCTCGCCGAGGTTCTCGACGGTCCTGCCCACCTTGTTGCGAGCCATGCCTCCATCGTCACGCGGTGTGCTTGCTGCTGCAAGCAGAAGCTTGCTCCCAGCTTGCGAGAAGACTCACACGCCGCGCACGAGGTCGCTCGCCCGGACCTCGCCGACGGGCCGGCCGCCGCCCAGCAGGACGTGCGTGCCGTCGGTCTCGAGCACGTCGTGCTCGTGACCGGCTCGACGGAGCGCCGCGGCCATCACCACCGGCCGCGCCCGCGCCCCGCCGTCCTCGATCTTGAGGGCGAACGACGAGCCGTCGGGCATCGCGACCGCGTAGCAGGCCTCCGCACCGGCCTTGGCGATGGCGCCGGGGAAGGCCGCGAGGAGCCGCGCCTCGTCGCGGCGGGTGCCGCTGACGTGCTCGGGCCAGCCGCTCACGGCCGCGGCGACGAGCCCGGCCGCGCTGTCGGGCGGCGCCTGCACGAGGCGCCCGAACGCCCGCGCCAGCCCGGTGAGCGTCGAGGAGAACAGGGGCGCCCCGCACCCGTCGACGCCCGTGACGTCCACCGGCTCGCCGGTCAGGTCGGCGACGGCGTCGCGCAGCCTGCGCTGCAGCGGGTGCGCGGGATCGAGGTAGCTCGCGACGTCCCAGCCGTTGACGACGCAGGTGGCGAGCATGCCCGCGTGCTTGCCCGAGCAGTCCGCCAGGACGCTCTCGGCGTCACCGCCCGCGCGCACGTGCGTCAGCCGTGCGACCTCGTCCATGGGCAGCAGGGGCGTGTTCAGCAGCGCGTCACGGCCCAGCCCGGCACGTGCCAGCAGGTCGTCGACACCCGCGACGTGGGTCGGCTCGCCCGAGTGGCTCGCGCACACCAGGGCCAGCAGCCGCCCGCGCACGTCGAGGCCGGCCTCGACCATCCCGACCGCCTGGAGCGGCTTGAGGCACGACCGCGCGAACATCGGCCGGTCGACGTCGCCGACAGCCCACCGCCGCTCTCCGTCGGGACCCAGGTGCACGACGGCGCCGCGGTGCACGCCCTCCACGAGTCCGGACCGGACGACCTCGGCGACCACGGGTGAGCTCACCGCCTCACCCTAGGGACGGCGCCGCCGAATCACCCGAACTGACTACTCATTTTGGAGTACAAACCGCGGTCGTGCCGCCTAGTGTCGCGACGTGCCTCCTTCGAACGGACGACGTCGCGCCGCTTCGGTGGTGCTCGGACTCGCTCTCGCCACCGGTCTGTCGGGCCTGTCGGCCCCCGCGTCCGCCGCCCCGACGCCCCGCAAGCCCGCGGGCGTCCGCGTGGTCTCGGTGGGCGACCAGGGCTTCACCGTGACGTTCAGGAAGTCGAGGTACGCCACGAAGTACCGGATCTGGACGTCCACCACCAAGAGCCGTCTCGCGCTGTCCACCATCAGCCGCACCCACGCCTCTCGCAAGGCCCGCAAGCCGCGTCTGACCATCACCGGGCTGCCCTACACCAGCGCTCCCTACTACTTCCGCGTCCAGGCGATCGGACGCGGGAAGTCGCGCTACTCCGGCGTGATGTCGACCTCGCTGCGCACCAGCACCCCCACGGCGCTGCGGGCGACGTCGTCGGCCACCGGCGGACTCGCGCTCACCTGGGGCGGTCGTGCGGCGGCCCGGTACGAGGTGCAGCAGGCCACCGACGGGCGGATGTCGCGCGGGGTGCGCAGCTGGTCCACCCGCAGCGTCTCGCAGTCCTTCAGCCCCTACGGCCTGACCCCGGGCACCACCTACTGGTTCAGGGTCCGCGCCGTGAACGGCAGCAGCACCTCGTCCTGGACGGCCCCCGTCGCGCAGGTCGCACGGTCGCGCGGGCTGTCGGTCCGGGTGATGACGTACAACGTGCTGCGGCGGGCGTCCGACGGCAAGGCCTACGCCGGCGGCGAGCGCGTGGCCTCGTGGTCCTCGCGCGGACCCGCCGTCGTCTCGACCATCCAGGCGTCCGGCGCCGACGTCGTCGGCCTCCAGGAGGCCGCGGACTGGACCGACCGCGCCGTCGGGGCCGACGGCCCCGGGCAGCGCCAGGCGGACTGGATCCGGGCGCGCCTCGGCTCCGGCTGGGCCCTCGCGACCACCGAGACCGCTCCGAGCCAGGGGGTCGCCTGGAGGCGCACGGGCCGCTACGTCGTGTTCGACAGCGGTCGGTTCGCCCAGGACGCGGCCGGCAGCTGGACGCTGTCGGGCGCCGGCACCTCGAACCCGACGATCGCCGCCTGGGCGGTGCTGCGCGAGCGCAGCACCGGTGCCCGCATGCTCGCCGTCTCGGCCCACCTGGCCGCCGCGCCGGGCGCGGCCAACGACCG
This sequence comes from Solicola agrisoli, assembly GCF_049059935.1. Classification (NCBI taxonomy): domain Bacteria; kingdom Bacillati; phylum Actinomycetota; class Actinomycetes; order Propionibacteriales; family Nocardioidaceae; genus Solicola; species Solicola agrisoli. The sequence goes on from NZ_JBMGQR010000012.1 coordinate 75,852, forward strand.
ACGCCGTCAGGCCGAGACGCAGAACCTGCTGCGCGTCGTCGCCCAGGCTCGACAGGCCCACGGGGGCGTCCAGGTGGTCTACCTCGGCGACTTCAACTCCGACGCCGGCAAGAAGCACCCCCTCGACGGCCCCGGCGTCACGTTCCGCGCGGCCCGGGTGGCCGACGCCGACGAGGCCGCCCAGGCCGTGGGCGCCGAGAACCGCTACAACAGCGCGAACCAGCTGCTCCGCACGGCACCGGCCAGCGCGACGCACGTCGACCACGTGTTCGCGCCCGCGGGGGTCGGCGTGCGCACCTGGGGCATGCGCCTGTCGCTGCGCGGCGGCCGGTTCGTCGGCGTCATCCCCTCGGACCACAACGCGGTGGTGGCCGACGTCGTCGTGCCCTGGTGAGACCGCGCGAACGACGCCGGGACGAGCGCCTCCTCTGTTAGGCTCGCCGCGCCGAATCGGGCATCTCGGGCACCGGCATCTCGGACAGCACAGGGGAACCAGACGATGACCTCCACCAGCACGCGCGGCCTGTTCGCGCGCGGTCGGCGCGGTGCGGCCGTCGTCGTGCTCGCGTCCGCGATGGTCCTGACGGCCCCCGGCCTCCAGGCCGAGGCCGCCCCCAAGAAGCCGGCCACGGTGAAGACCGTCAAGGCCTCGGTCAAGGGCACCTCGGTGATCAAGGTGCGCTGGTCCAAGGCCAAGAACGCCACCCGCTACAAGATCGAGGTGGCCACCAACCGCGCGATGACGCGCGAGCGCCGCGCGGCCGTGCTCAAGGGACGCGTCAAGACCGTCACCGGTCTCAAGCAGGGCACCACCTACTACGTGCGGGTGCGCGCCTATCGCGGCAAGAAGGCCGCCAAGCCCAGCCGCGTCGTCGCCAAGCGCACGCTCTACGCCACCCCGAGCACGCCGACGATCACCACCCGCGGCACCGGCTACGCCGCGGCCACCTTCAGCTGGACGCCCGCCACCTACGCCACCAGGTACCGCGTCGTGATCAGCCGCGGGCCGGGCATGGCCGTGCTGCAGCGCACCCCCTGGCAGACGTCCCGGACGCGCTCCCTGGCCAACCTCCGCGCCCTGCCGGCCGGCACCTTCTACTACGCCCGCGTCGAGGCCAGCAACAGCGGCAAGGCGTCACGGCTCTCGGCCCCCAAGGTCGTCCTGCTGCAGCCCTACACCCCGAGCGGCCTCACGGCGGGCCCGTCGTCGGCGATCGGCGTGACGGGCACCTGGTCGCGGGCCACCAGCGCCCAGAAGTACGAGGTCCAGGCCTCCCCCGACCCCACCTTCACCACCGGCGTCCGCACCAACTCGACGGTCGGTGGCAACGAGGGCTTCGGCGCCGTCAACGGGCTGACCAGGAACACCACCCAGTACCTGCGGGTGCGATCGGTCAGCGGCAGCATGCGCAGCGGCTGGTCGTCGACGGTGTCGGCCAGGACGCTCGCCCGCAGCTACCAGCTCGACATCGGCTCGTACAACGTCGCCTGCGCCAACCCCGCGCTGCGCTGCAGCACGGCCCGCCCGTGGTCGAGCCGGCGCAACGCGGTGGCCGACCTGCTCGACGGGCAGCGGTACGACGTCGTCGGCCTGCAGGAGCTCGGCACCGCCGACGTCGACCCCGGCACCGCCAAGCGCACCCAGGCCAAGGACCTCCTCAACCGCCTCGACGAGCTCGACGGCCGCTACGCCTACTCGGGCGGCGGCGACCTGGACGTGGACGGCTCCCACAAGTCCGGACGCTGGCTGCTCTACGACACCACGAAGGTCGACGAGGTCAGGGTCGACGGCGTGAGCCAGGGCGGGTTCCTCAACATCGGCTACTCGACCGGCACCCGCAAGACCGCCTGGGCCGTCTGGCAGGTCTTCCAGCACCGCCGCACCGGTGAGCGCTTCGTCGTCGTCGACGCCCACACCGACCCCTACGTCGGCCTGACGTACGACAAGAACCGCTTCAACCAGACCCGCTCGCTGATCGGCCAGGTCCGGGCGCTCCCTCAGGTGCAGGGCCTGCCGGTGATCTACACCGGCGACTACAACTCGCACGAGTTCCGCGAGTACGACGGCCCTCGCGCCGCGTTCAACCAGATCGCCTACCTCGACGGCGACGACTGGGCGGCCTCCAAGACCGACGCGGCCTACAACAGCGCCAACGGCTGGCGCACCCCCGCGCCCCGCCAGGGCGCGCACACCGACCACGTCTACGTGCCGCGCTCGGTGGGCGTCAGCCAGTTCGAGGTCGACCTCGAGGTCGACGGCGCCGGGCGCTGGCTGGGCCGCATCCCCTCGGACCACAACCCCGTGCGCACGCTGCTCGAGATGCCGTACTGAGCCACCGGTCGTCCGTGGCAGGATCGCCGACGATGACTGCCCAGTGGACACCCCCCGCCGCCGTGCTGGCCGACCTCGACCTGGTGCTCACCGGCACCTGGCCGCCGGGTCGCCCGTTCACCGTCGACCCGCCGTCCGGCGCGGACGAGCCGGTCGAGCTGCTCGACCCCGAGGGCGTCCCGCTCGCCGTCCACGACCCCGCCACGGGATCGACGACGCCCCTCGCGCCGCTCGACCACGGCCCGTTCCGCAGGCTGCACCTCTCCCCCGCCCAGGTGCACGAGCGGCTCGGGAGCGCCACCCCGACGGTGCGGCTCGTCACGGCACCCCCGAGCGAGGACGACGTCGCCGCCGTGACGTCGGCGCTGGCGTCCGGCCCCGTCGTCGTGGTGGCCTGCGTGGGGCCGGGCACCCCGCGGGGCGTGTCCGGCGTCGCCCTCGTCAGGGCGAGCCTCGCGGCGTTCGGCGGACGTCCCGGCCTGGAGGTGGTCGCCGCCTCGGTGGCGGCCCGCGCCGACCCCACCGACCACGAGGCGTTCGTCCTCGACGTCGGCCGCACCTTCGGCCCCGACGTCGCCGTGCTGCCGGGCACGGGCACCCTGCCCGCCGCGGTGCGCGAGGAGGTCGGGCACGACCGTCCGGCGCCCGCCGAGCGGGGGCTGGTCGTCCTGTTCACCGGGCTCTCGGGCTCGGGCAAGTCGACGATCGCGCGGGCCCTGCACGACCGGCTGCTCGAGCGCACCCGCCGCACCGTCACCACCCTCGACGGCGACGTCGTGCGCCACCACCTGAGTCGTGGGCTCGGCTTCTCCCGCGAGGACCGCGAGACCAACATCGTGCGCATCGGCTGGGTGGCCGCCGAGGTCGCTCGGCACCGGGGGGTGGCCATCTGCTCGCCCATCGCGCCGTTCGCGAGCACCCGGGCCACGGTGCGCGGCTACGTCGAGGACGCCGGCGGCACGTTCGCGCTGGTGCACGTCGCCACCCCGCTCGCCGAGTGCGAGCGCCGCGACCGCAAGGGCCTGTACGCCAAGGCACGTGCCGGCGAGATCCCCGAGTTCACCGGCATCTCCTCGCCCTACGACGAGCCCGACGACGCCCTGGTGCGCGTCGACACCACCGGTCGCGACGTCGGGTCCTGCCTCGACGACGTGCTCGACGCGCTCGTCGGCGCCGGCCTGCTGGAGCCGGGTGTCCGCGATGCGGCACGGGACGGGGACGGCGCCGCGCGTCGATAGACTGCTGCGGTTGCCCTCGCCGGGCAGCCCCCGTCCTCTCGCCCCACCGCCCACCCGCAGGAGCCCGTGTGTCCCCATCGGCGGACTACCGACTGAGCCAGCTGGACCAGCTCGAGGCCGAGTCGATCCACATCTTCCGTGAGGTCGCAGCGGAGTTCGAGAAGCCCGTGCTGATGTTCTCCGGCGGCAAGGACTCGATCGTCATGCTGCGACTGGCCGAGAAGGCGTTCTACCCGGCCAAGCTGCCCTTCCCCGTCCTGCAGGTCGACACCGGCTTCGACTTCCCCGAGGTGCTCGAGACCCGCGACCGCTGGGTCGACCGCCTCGGGCTGCGGATGATCGTGGCCTCGGTCGACCAGGCCATCGCCGACGGCGTGGTGGCCGACGACGGTCGCACCAGCCGCAACCGGCTGCAGATCGGCACCCTGCTCCACGCGATCGAGGAGAACGGCTTCACGGCCGCGTTCGGCGGGGGGCGCCGCGACGAGGAGAAGGCCCGCGCCAAGGAGCGCGTCTACTCCCACCGCGACGACTTCGGCCAGTGGGACCCCAAGAACCAGCGTCCCGAGCTGTGGAGCCTGTACAACGGCCGGATCGCGCCGGGCGAGCACATGCGGGTGTTCCCGCTGTCGAACTGGACCGAGCTCGACGTCTGGGACTACATCGCCCAGGAGCAGATCGACATCCCCTCGATCTACTTCTCGCACCAGCGGGAGGTCTTCGAGCGCGACGGCATGCTGCTCACGACCGGCGACCACGCGACCCTGCGCCCCGGCGAGACCGCGAGCACCCGCACCGTCCGCTTCCGCACCGTCGGCGACATGACCCTCACGGGCTGCGTCGAGAGCACCGCCAGCACCCTCGAGGAGATCGTCGAGGAGGTCGCCGTGGCCCGCGTGACCGAGCGGGGCGCCACCCGTGGCGACGACCGCTTCAGCGAGGCCGCCATGGAGGACCGCAAGAAGGAAGGGTATTTCTAAGTGGATCTCCTACGGTTCGCCACCGCCGGCAGCGTCGACGACGGCAAGTCGACCCTGATCGGCCGCCTGCTGCTGGACTCGAAGGCGATCTTCGAGGACCAGCTGGACGCCGTCGAGCGCACCAGCCAGGACAAGGGGTACGACTACACCGACCTCGCCCTGCTGACCGACGGCCTGCGCTCCGAGCGCGAGCAGGGCATCACCATCGACGTCGCGTACCGCTACTTCGCGACGCCCCAGCGCAAGTTCATCATCGCCGACACCCCCGGCCACGTGCAGTACACGCGCAACATGGTCACCGGCGCCTCGACGGCCGACCTCGGCCTGGTGCTCGTCGACGCCCGCACCGGGCTGACCGAGCAGAGCCGCCGGCACGCGGTGATCCTGTCGCTGCTGCGCGTGCCGCACCTGGTGCTCGCGGTCAACAAGATGGACCTCGTCGACTACGACCAGGCCGTCTACGACCGCATCCGCGCCGAGTTCACCTCGTTCGCGGCCAAGCTCACCGTGCCCGACCTGACGATCATCCCGATCTCGGCGCTCAAGGGCGACAACGTCGTGACGCGCAGCGAGCACATGCCCTGGTACCACGGGCCGTCGCTGATCCACCACCTCGAGCACGTCCACGTCGCCTCCGACCGCGACCTCGTCGACACCCGGTTCCCCGTCCAGTACGTGGTGCGGCCCAAGTCCGACGACTTCCACGACTACCGCGGCTACGCCGGCCAGGTGGCCGGCGGCGTCCTCAAGCCCGGCGACGAGGTCAAGGTGCTGCCCAGCGGCTTCACCACCCGCATCGCGGGCATCGACCTGCACGAGCGGGAGATCGCCGAGGCCTACCCCCCGATGTCGGTCACGGTCCGGCTCGAGGACGACCTCGACGTCAGCCGCGGCGACATGATCTGCCGTCCGCAGAACGCCCCCGAGCCCTCGCAGGACATCGACGCGATGATCTGCTGGATGGCCTCCGGCGCCCTGCGTCCCAAGCAGAAGCTGGCCATCAAGCACACCACGCGCACCGCCCGGGCCATGGTCACGAACGTGCAGTACCGCCTCGACGTCAACTCGCTGCACCGCGACCTCGAGACCCCCGAGCTCGGTCTGAACGAGATCGGACGCGTGCAGCTGCGCACCACCACGCCGCTGTTCGCCGACTCCTACGACAAGAACCGCACCACGGGGTCGTTCATCCTGGTCGACGAGGCCACCGGGGCCACCGTCGGCGCCGGGATGGTGCTCTAGCCGCACCCCGGCTGCTCAAGGTCCGGGCAAGGTCGGCCGTCCACCGGACGGCGACCGGACCCGCTGGTACGCTGATCCCGATCACACCGATGGTGTCAATGGCCAATCCGGGGGACCATGTCCTCGGTCGTGAGGAGGTGGCGCGATGACGGACGACCGCGTCTGGCTGTGCGCCCTCGACCTCGACGAGTGGGAGCAGGTCGCACCGCTCCTGCACCCCGCGGCCTACCCCTCGCCGCGTCTGCCCGAGGACGCCCGCATCGCGTCCGCGGCCACCGACGCCCTGATCCGCGTCGCGATCCACGAGATCGCCGGACCCGACGTCGACCCGTCCGCGCTGCTCAACCCCGAGGCCCTGCGCAAGGACACCTCGCTGCCGTTCGACGCCGTGCACTACTCGGTCTCGCACGCGCCCCACGCCCTCACCGTCGCGGTGAGCCTGTCACCCGTCGGCGTCGACATCGAGCCGGTGGCCGACACCGTCGACTGGCGACCCCTGTCGCACGGCCTGGTCGCCGGCGCGCTCCGTGCGCCCGACCTCCGCGCGCAGTCCGCCCGCACCGCCTACGAGCGTGCCCGCCTGCGCGCCGCCACCAAGGCCAGCGGCGAGGCGATGCCGGTCAACCAGGGCGACCTGCCGCCCCTCCAGCCCGGCTGGTGCCACCTCGGCGGCTCCGACATCCACGTCCACGACGTCAGCTGGCGCCGCGACCACGCCGTGGCCGTCGCCTCGCACGTCCTGAGCGCCCCCGTGGTGCTGGAGACGACCGCCTCGCAGGTGCTCGAGCGCTGGCGCGAGACGACGCAGGGCGTCGGCGAGACCCGTCGCCACACCGGCTCCGGGTCGGGCTCGGCGGCTCACACCGCCTGAGCCGCCCGGGCGGTCCCCGTCTACTTGTGGCGGGGCTTGCGGTTCGGCTTGGTGCCGGTGGGCGGTCCGTCGCCACCGCGGCGCGCGGCAGCGGTGGGCGGGCCGTCGTCGGGCTGGATCCGGATCAGGCGACCCGAGATCCGGGTGCGCTCGAGTCGCTCCAGCGTGCCCGGGGGCAGGTCGGTGGGCAGCTCGACCACCGAGTAGTCGCCGAGGATGGTGATGCTGCCGAAGTCGGAGCGGTGCAGACCGCCCTCGTTGGCCAGCGCGCCGACGATCGAGCCGGGCCCGACCTTGTGGCGCTTGCCGACCTGGAGGCGGTACAGCGACATGCCCTGGGTGGCCTTGCGGCCCTGCGGACGACGGTCGGGACGGTCCTTGCGGTCCTTGCGGTCGTCGCGTCCGCTCAGCACCGGGGTGGTCTCCGGCGAGAGCAGGAACTCCTTGTCGTCGTGCGCGATCACCGCGAGCGCGGCGGCGAGGTCGAGCGGGTCGACGTCCTTCTCGGTGGCGTACTCCTGCAGCAGCTGGCGGAAGAAGCCGGTCTGCTCGCTGCCGATCCGCCGGCCGATGGCCTCGGTGAACTTCTCGACGCGCTGGGCGTTGACGTCGTCGACGGTGGGCAGGCTCATCTCGGTGAGCGGCTGCTTGGTGGCCCGCTCGAGCGACGACAGCAGCCGGCGCTCGCGGGGCGTCACGAACAGCAGCGCCTCGCCCGAGCGCCCCGCGCGGCCCGTGCGGCCGATGCGGTGCACGTACGACTCCGAGTCGTGCGGGATGTCGAAGTTGACGACGTGCGTGATGCGCTGGACGTCGAGCCCGCGGGCGGCGACGTCGGTGGCGACGAGGACGTCGACGGCGCCGTTCTTGAGCTGGCCCACGGTGCGCTCACGCTGGGCCTGCACGAGGTCGCCGTTGAGCGCGGCGGCGGAGAAGCCGCGGGCGCGCAGACGCTCGGCGACCTCCTCGGTGGCCTGCTTGGTGCGGACGAACACGATCATCGCGTCGCCGCTCTCGGTCTCGAGGATGCGTGAGAGCGCGTCGAGCTTGCGGTGCTGCGGGACCATCAGCCAGCGCTGGCGCACGTCCTGCGCGGCGACCGCGCGCTCGGCGACCTTGAGCTCGACCGGCTCGTGCAGGTAGCGCGAGGCCAGGCGACGCACCGACGACGGCATGGTGGCCGAGAACAGCGCGACCTGCTTGAACTCCGGGGTGCCGGACAGGATCCGCTCGACGTCGTCGGCGAAGCCCATGCTGAGCATCTCGTCGGCCTCGTCGAGGACGAGGTGGTCGATGCCCGACAGGTCGAGCGTGCGCTTGTCGAGGTGGTCGATGATGCGGCCGGGCGTGCCGACGACGACCTGGGCGCCGCGCTTGAGGCCGGCGATCTGCGAGCCGTAGCCGGTGCCGCCGTAGATCGGCAGCACGCGGATCCCGGGCAGGTTCGCCGCGTAGCTGGTGATCGCCTCGGTGACCTGGATGGCCAGCTCGCGCGTGGGCGTCAGCACCAGCGCGCGGGGCAGGTTGTCGGTGGGGTCGGGCGCAGCGGCCAGGCGCGAGAGCACCGGCAGCGCGAAGGCGGCCGTCTTGCCGGTGCCGGTCTGGGCGAGCCCGACGACGTCGCGGCCCTCCAGGATGGCCGGCACGGCTGCGGCCTGGACGGGGGTGGGGACCTCGTAGCCGACGTCGGCCAGCACCCGGAGGATGCGGTCGTCGTCGAGGAGGTCGGCGAAGGTGGTGCGGTGCTGGGCGTCGGGAGTGTCCCCAGAAGCCGAGCCCGTGGGGACGGT
>NZ_JBMGQR010000013.1:0-81163 GCF_049059935.1 Solicola agrisoli
ACTGGGCCGAGGTCACCGCCGACGGCCTGACCATCGGCCTGAACGCGCGCGAGACCGCCACCTCAGGTGCCGAGGGCGGCGCCGTCATCACCTTCGAGCCCGACGACAGCCTGGAGTCCGAGGCCGAGCGGCTGGCCGGCGCCGGGGTCACCCTCACCGGCGAGGTCAGCGACCACCCGTGGGGCCGCATCCTGCCGTTCAGGGACAGCGAGGGCAACGACCTGCAGCTCTACGCCCCGCCCGCGTCCTGACGCGTTGACCGGTCGCGCCCGACGAGCGCGACCACGTCGTCGTGGGCCCGGCCCACCGCCCGCTCGTACGCGACGCGGTCGAACGAGAACGGGCCCACGGCGGCGTGCGTGAGGGGCGGTTCGGTCTGCTGCTGCAGGTCGCGCCACTCGACGTGGTCGTCCGACACGACCACCTCGGCGGCGAGCAGGTCGTCGTCCTCGACGCCACACCCGCACACCTGCAGGACCGCGAGGCCGCTGCGTCCCCAGACCGACCCGCGGCCGAGCAGCCGGTCGCTCATCCGGTCGGCGCCGGCCTCGTCCACGACCCAGATCCCCGCCAGGTCGAGGTCCATCGCGTCGCCGAGCGACACCCCGTCGACCAGCGGGTCGACCTCGACGTGGTCGTCGACGCGGCGGACGTCGAACCCGACCACCGCCCGTGCGGGCGTCACGCGCGAGGGTCGGCCAGGACGTCGCGCCAGGAGTGCTGCGGGTCGTAGCCGAGGAGGTCGCGGGCCTTGTCGATCGCGTAGAAGGTCTCGTCGCGACCCATCTCGCGGCGCACCTCCACGCCGTCGTAGAAGCGATCGCGGACCTCCTCGGTCGTCGCGGCGACGGACATGTCGGGGTTGGCGACGTTGAAGACCTCGTAGCCCAGGCCGTCCACCTCCAGGCAGCGCTGGACGAGGTGCCCGAGGTCGCGGGTGTCGATGTAGGCGAAGATGTTGCGCCGCCGCAGCGACGGGTCGTCGAGGAACGCCGGGAACAGGTCGGCGTACTCGTCGGGCTCGATGACGTTGTTGATCCGCAGGCCGTAGACGTCGCCGCCGGTGCGGGCCTGGAACGAGCGCGCCGTCACCTCGCCCGCGACCTTCGACATCGCGTACGCGTCCTCGGGGACCGTCGGGTGCTCCTCGTCCACCGGCACGTAGAGCGGACGCCGCTCGCCCTGCGCGAAGCACACGCCGTAGGTCGTCTCCGACGAGGCGAAGACGATCTTCGGCACGCCGAGCCGGGTCGCGGCCTCGAGCACGTTGTAGGTGCTGAGGACGTTGGTGGCGTAGGTCGCGTTGTCGGTGGCGAGCAGGATCCGCGGGACGGCCGCGAAGTGGACCACCGCGTCGTAGGCGGGCTTCTCGGCCAGCTCGAGCTCGTCCATCGTCGCGAGCCCGGCCATCGCCGAGTAGGTCTCACCGGTGTCGGTCAGGTCGACCTTCAGGTCGGCGACGCCCGGGTGCCCGAGCGGGACGAGGTCGGCGTTGGTGACCTGGTGCCCCTGCTCGGCGAGGTACGTGGCGACGTGCTTGCCGGCCTTGCCACTGCCGCCGGTGAAGAAGATGCGCATGCCTCACCCAACCAGTCGGCCGGTCCGATCCATCCACCGGCGGGGTCGGAGCCGCGCTGACGTGAGCGCGCCACCGACCGCGCACAGCACGGCCGCTGCGAGCGACACGGCGGCCGCACCGGCACCGTCACGCGCCGCGCCGAACCCCAGCGAGCCGGCCGCCTGCCCCACCGCCAGGGCGATGAACAGCACCGACGTGCCTGCACCGGCCGCGGTGGGCCAGACCGACCGGGCCCACAGGATCAGGACCCCGGACAGGCACATGTAGCCGGCGCCGAACAGCGCCATCGCCGCGAAGGCGCCCACCGCGGAGCCGAGGCCGAGTGCCGCCGCGAGCGTCAGGTTCGCGAGCACGAGGACGCCGGCGAACGCCGTCCACCCACGACGGGGTCCCAGACGCTCGACGACGACGCCCGTGGCCGGCCCGACCAGGCCCCCGAGGCCGAGAGCGATCCACAGCCACCCGACGCGTCCGTCCTCGACCGGGCCCGAGCCGGTGGCCAGCAGCGGGCCGAACGTCCAGATCAGCGCGGACCCGGCGCCGACCACGAGCGCAGCGACGGTCGGCAGCACCAGCAGGCGCCACAACTCGGAGGAGGGCGACGCGGGCGGGACGGTGGCTGTGGGTCCGGAGAGGTCGGTCCGCCCGCGGACGAGCAGCAGCACGGCCGCAGCCGACGCGGCGCACACCGCGGCCATGAGCACCCAGGCGGGCGCGGTCGAGGAGGTGGCGAACGCCAGGAGCCCGGCGCCGATCACCCCGACGGCGGTCCCGGTGTTCACCAACGACTGCGCCGTCGCCGCGGCGTGCCCCGGCACCACGGCGTCGACCACCCGCACGAGGGCAGGTGACGCGAGCCCCGCGCCCGTCCCGCCGACGAACACCGCGGCGACGAACGTCACCGGCGACGACGCGACCGCGACCCCGACGCAGCCGGCCGTCGCCGTCACACCCGCCAGCACCAGCCCGACGCGCGGGCGACGGTCGGTGACCCGCACGGCGGCGGCTGCCGCGAGCGAGTACGCGACGAACTGGGCGGCGGCGGCCAGACCCACCACCTGCGCCAGCTCCGGCCGCTCGACGGCGAGCCGGGGCGCGAAGAGGCCGACGCCGAACCGGGCCATCCCGTATGTCGACGCGATCAGGGCCGTGCCGGCGAGGGCGACCCCGAGGCCGGCGGTGCGACGGACGACGGGAGGCGGCACCGCGAGCGAAGGCATAACGACCGTTCTACCATAACGAGCGTTATGCTGCTCCCGTGACCACGACCACCGACCGCATCCTCGACTCCGCGGAGTCGTTGTTCTTCACCGACGGCATCGCCGTCACCGGCATCGACCGGGTCGCCGAGTCCGCGGGCGTCGCGATCGCCACGCTCTACAAGCACGTGGGCAGCAAGGACGGGCTGCTGGAGGCGGTGCTCGCGCGGCGGCTGCGGTCGTGGACCGAGCACTGGGACGCCGCGATCGAGGCGGCGGGGTCGTCGACCGACCGCCTGCTGGCCGTCTTCGACGCCGTCGCCGCCTTCCGCGCCTCGGCGGGCGCGACCCAGTGGTGCTGCTTCCTGGCCACCGCCTCCGAACGTCCGCGGCCCGCCGGCGACGCGTCCGACCCCGTCCACGACCTGGTCGACCAGGACTCGCAGCTGGTGGGCGAGCGGCTGCACCGGTTGGCCGCGGAGGCCGACCTGGACGATCCCGCCGCCGTGGCGTCGCGGCTGCTCCTGGTCTACAACGGCGTGCTCGGCAGCCTGCTGCGCGGCACGCCCGACGACCCGGTCGGGCTGGCGCGCGACCTCGCGTCGGCCGTGGTCGAGTCCGCCCGTCGGGGCCGGGACGACACCGGCGCGGACCGTCCCGGGCTGCGACCCTGAGGACGTGACCGACAGCAGGCTGAGCTACGACAACCGCACCGGTCGCCGCCCGGGTCGCACCGTCCGCGCGATGAGCGTCGTGCTGCCCGGCGTGGCCGACGTCTGGAGCCGGGTCGAGCCGTACGCCGACGCCTGGCACGCCCACAACGTCGCGACGCTCGACCGGCCGGGACGGCGCTGGATCGTCCTCGGCGACTCGATGGCGCAGGGGGTGGGCGCGTCGCGGCACGACGCGGGCTGGGTGGGGCAGCTCGCCGGCAGGTTGGCGCAGGACGGCCACGACCTGCAGGTCGTCAACCTCTCGGCCACCGGTGCCCGCGCCGACGACGTCCTCGACCAGCAGCTGGCCGCGCTCGACGGCCTCGGGTCGCGCGAGGACGACGTGGTCACCGTGATGGTGGGCTCGAACGACCTGTTCGGGGGCCGCAGCGCCCGTGAGCGCCTGCCCGCCGCGTTCGCCGACCTCGTCGCCCGGGTACCCGTTGGGACGCTCGTCTGCACCCTGCCGCAGCCGACCGCCGCCGCGGGACGGGCGAACGTGCACGTCGAGCGGGCGGCGGCTGCGGGGCGGATCGTCATGGTCGACCTGCGCGAGACCGGGCCGTCCTCCTGGCGGGGACGGCTCGCCGGCGACTTCTTCCACCCCAACGACGCCGGGTACGCGGCCATCGCCGACGCCGTCGAGCCCGCGCTGCGCGAGGCCGTCGCCGACCGCACGTAGCGCGGCCGTCGGCGTCGACGGGGAATGCCCCGTCCCTGCGCTGTGCTGCACCAGGGCCCCACCACGACGACAGAGAGAAGGCCCATCCGATGAAGGCAGTGCGCTACCACGAGTACGGCGACGCCGAGGTCCTGCGGGTCGAGGACGCCCCGGAGCCGCACGCGCCGGCGGGCGCCGTCCGCATCCGCACGCAGGCGGTCAGCGTCAACCCCATCGACTGGAAGCTGCGCGCCGGCCACGGTCGCGAGTCGATGCCGCTCACGTTCCCCGTGGTCCCGGGACGCGACGCGGTGGGCGTCGTCGACGAGGTCGGGGACGGCGTGGAGGGAGTCGCCGTCGGTGACCTCGTCTTCGGGCTGGGCGGGATCCAGGACGTGTACGCCGAGCACGCCGTGCTGACGGCGTGGGCCACTCCCCCGGACGCGTGGGACGCACCGCAGGCGGCTGCGGCCGGGCTGGCGGTGGCCACGGCGCTGCGCGCGCTCGCGGCGGTCGGGCCGGTTGACGGTCGAACGGTGCTCGTCGAGGGCGCGTCCGGCGCGGTGGGCAGCGCGGTCGCCGCGTTCACCGTCGACCGCGGCGCCCGGGTGATCGGCACCGCCCGCCCCGCGGACCACCCGTTCCTCGCCGACCTGGGCGTGGTGCCCACCGAGTACGGGGACGGCCTGGCCGGACGCGTCGCCGACCTCGCCCCCGAGGGCGTCGACCTCGCGATCGACACCGCCGGGGCCGGTTCGCTCGACGACCTGGTCCAGATCGCCGGTGGACCCGACCACGTCGTCACGGTCACCGACTTCGCCGGCGCCGCGCGGCTGGGCGTCGTCCTCGCGTCGGCCGAGAACGACTCGACGCTCCTGGAGGCGGCGGCCGAGCTGGGGGCACGCGGGGGCTACACGCCCCGGGTCGCCCGGGTGCTGCCGCTCGCGCGGGCCGCCGAGGCACACCGGCTCGCCGAGGCCGGAGGCACGGGCGGCAAGATCGTGCTCACCGTCGACTGACCTTCCGCGGTGCGCCCGCCGTCGAATATCAAGAAACGGTCACGGCAGCCCCCATCTCTCGTCATTATGAGGTATGACTCGGAGGAGGATGAACACACTGGCGCCGCTCGCTGCGTGCGTGCTGGCGTCGGTGGCGTTCGCCGTGCTGCTGGGCGAGGCGGCCGCAGCCGGGTCGGTCCACGCCGACGACGTCTCCAACTGGGGCCAGATCCTGGCCGCCTTCGCCGGCAGCGCCGGGTGCCTCGTCGCCGCGCGGCGCTCCATCGGTGAGCGGCGACGCGGGTGGGCGTTCCTCGCCGCGGGCACCGCGACGTGGGGCGTCGGCCAGGTGGTCTGGACCGTCTACGAGTCGGTGCTCCGCCAGCCGGTGCCCTTCCCGTCCGCCGCCGACGTCGGCTACCTGCTCTTCCCGGTCGTCGCCGGCTGGGGGCTCGTCACGTGGATGGGGCTCCGCGGGCACGGCGCCGCCCGCGGGCGCGACGTGTTCGACGGGCTGATCATCGCCGGGTCGCTGCTCATGCTGTCGTGGCTCACGGTGCTCGGCCCCATCGCCCGCGCGGCCGGTGCGGACGGCTGGTTCTCCCTGACGCTGTCGCTCGCCTACCCGGTGGGCGACCTCGTGCTCGGCACGCTGGTGCTGCTGGCCTTCCTGCACGTCGAGCACGAGCAGCGGCGCTCGCTCTGGCTGATGGTGGTCGGTCTGTCGTGCATCGCGGTCGCCGACAGCTCGTTCATGCTGCTCGAGGCCACCTCGTCGTTCAGCTCCAGCGACCTGCCGAGCAACGTCGGCTGGTTCGTCGGGTTCCTCGTCGTCGGTCTCGCCGGACTGGCCGCGCCGCACGCCGGCCGCGAGCAGCACGACACGTGGTCGGACCGGCACCAGAAGATCGCCGGCACCATCGACGCGACGCTCCGCCTCTCGGTCCCCTACCTCGCGCTCGTGGTCGCCCTCGGTGCGCTCGGCGTGCGCCTGCTGGGCGACCCTGGCACGCCCACGACCGCGATCCTGCTCGCGGGCGTCCTGGTCTCGATGGTGCTGCTGCGTCAGCTGCTGGCGATGCTCGACAACCAGAGGCTGATCATCGATCTCGCCGAGGCCCAGCGACACCTCGAGCACGAGGCCACCCACGACCCGCTGACGGGCCTGCCGAACCGGATCCTGTTCTCGGCTCGGCTCGACCGTGCCCTCGCGGCGCCGGACACCGTCGTCAACCTGATGTTCTGCGACCTCGACGGCTTCAAGCGCGTCAACGACGACCACGGCCACGACGTCGGCGACGAGCTGCTCAAGGTCGTGGCCGACCGACTCCTCGACTGCGTGCGCGACACCGACACCGTCGCCCGGCTCGGCGGCGACGAGTTCGCCGTGCTGCTGCACGACTGCTCCGACCCCGACCTGGTGGCCGCGATGATCCTCGAGGCGATCGCCCAGGACGTCGACGCCGGACCGGTGCGCGCCTCGGTGTCGGTGAGCATCGGACGGGTCCGGCACGTGACCGGGCCGCGCGACGACCGCGACCGCGCCCACCGGCGCGAGCTCGCGGGCAGCCTGCTCAAGCGGGCCGACGGCGCGATGTACGCGGCCAAGACCGCCGGCCGGAACCAGTCGCAGGTGGCGCAGGACGTCGTCGTGCCGCTGGTGCGGGAGCTCGACGCCGTCTGACCGGCGGCACGGGAGCCGTCAGGCGCCGGTGGCGACCGGACGTCCCTGGGCGCTCCACTGCGACCACGAGCCGGGGTACAGCGCGGCGTCGAACCCCGCGATCTCGAGCGCGGCGACCTGGTGGGCGGCGGTCACCCCGGACCCGCAGTACGCCGCGACCGGGGCGTCGGGGCTGACGCCGAGCGCCTCGAAGCGGGCGCGCAGCTCGTCGGCGGGCAGGAAGGTGCCGTCGGCGGCGAGGTTGTCGGCGGTGGGGGCGTTGACGGCACCGGGCACGTGACCGGCGACGGGGTCGACCGGCTCGACCTCGCCACGGAACCGCTCGCCCGCCCGGGCGTCGAGCAGCGTGCCGGCGCCCGGGAGCGCGGCCGCACCGTCGGCGTCCACGGTGGGCAGCGCCCCGCCGACGAGCTCGACGTCGCCGGGCACGGGCACCTCGTCGTCGGTGGCGAGCGGACGGCCCGAGGCCCGCCAGGCCGGGAGCGCGCCGTCCAGCAGATAAACGTCCGACAGGCCGGCCCAGCGCAGCAGCCACCACGCCCGGGCGGCGGCGAGGTTGCCCCCGCCGTCGTAGGCCACCACCGTGCTGCCGGAGCGCACGCCCCAGCGTCGTGCCGACCGCTCGAGGTCCCGGGCCTCGGGCAGCGGGTGGCGCCCGTCGGTCGGCGCGCCGTGCGACGCCAGCTCGGTGTCGAGGTCGACGTAGACCGCGCCGGGCACGTGGCCCGTCAGGTAGGTCTGGTGCCCCGGCGGGCCGCCCAGCGTCCAGCGGACGTCGAGCACGACGACGTCGCGGTCGGGGTGGTCGAGCAGGTCGGCCAGCTCGTCGGCCGTGACCAGCACGCGCGCGGCACGCCGGTGGTCAGCCACGGAGCACCTTGTCCATCGCCTTGCCGCGGGCGAGCTCGTCGACCAGCTTGTCGAGGTAGCGGATCTTCTGCATGAGCGGGTCGTCGACGTCCTCGACGCGCACCCCGCACACCACGCCGGTGATCATCGAGGTGGCGGGGTTGAGCCGGGCGGCGGCGAAGAACTCCTCGAAGGTCGTGCCGGCCTCCAGGTGGCCGTCGAGCTCCGACTCGTCGAACCCGGTCAGCCACTCGATCACCTGGTCGAGCTCGGCCTTGGAGCGACCCTTCTTCTCGACCTTGGCGACGTAGTGGGGGTAGACCGACGCGACGCTGGTGGTGAAGATGCGGTGGGTCATGGCCAGAGGCTAGTGGCCCCGGCTCATCGGTTCCACAGTCCGAACGGCCGCAGCAGCTGGACGGCACGCGCCTCGAGCAGGCGGGCGTCGGCGGCGTCGGGCTGGGCCGACCACCGCACCTCCGGGGCCAGGCGCGCCACGGCGTCGCGGGCCCAGTGCCTGGAACGCTCGGGCCCGCGGGTGCGCAGCCGCTCGAGCCGGGCCTCCACCCAGGCCTCGTCGGCCAGCGCGAGGTCGAGGGCGGCCTCGCCGAAGCCCGACACCGCGGTGTTGCCCGTCCGGTGGACCGACAGCCGCCCGTAGAGGCCCTGGGGACGCCCACTCCCGGCACGCTCGCCGGCCATGCCGACGTACCGGACGACACCGGAGTCGGGCTCGCGGAACAGGTAGACACCGGGGCTGCGTGGCGCCTCGGGCAGCGCCTGGAGGAACGAGGCCCACGACGACCACTCGGCCAACGCGTCGACGTCGTCGTACGCGGCCCGTCGGGCCTCGGCGGCGAGGGGGGTCTCGAGGAGGTCGGTCACCCGACCACGGTCGCCGACCGGTCGGACAGTTTCGTGGTCCGGCGTCAGGACCGGTTGAGCGCGACCGCCTCGCGGACCAGCGCGAGGAAGGCGTCCTGGTCCAGCTCGTCGCCCTGACGCAGGTCGAGGGCGCGTCGCGTGCCGGCGTCGAGGCTGGCGTTGAACACCCCGGTGGGGTCGTCGAGCGAGGCGCCGCGGGCGAAGGTGACCTTGACCTTGTCCTTGTAGGTCTCGAGCGTGCAGACCAGGCCGTCGCAGGAGAACGTCGGCACCCCGTCGGGGTTGGACGGCTTGCGCCACTTGACCTCCTCGACCATGTCGGGGTCGGCCTGCAGGACGAGGGAGCGCAGCGTGGCGAGCGTCCCCGGGCGCCAGTCGTCGGTCACGGGCAGCACCCTAGCCCCGTCCGCGGACGCCGACGGAGCAGTGCGCGATCGTGGTGCCATGATCTTCCACCTCGTCCCCGAGCCCGAGTGGTCGGCACGTCCGGCGTCCGGCTACGCGCCCGCGTCGCTCGCCACCGAGGGGTTCGTGCACTGCTCCCCCGACGACGCCACCACGCTGGCCGTCGCCGCCGCGTTCTACCGTGGCGCGCCCCGCCCGCTGCTGGTGCTGGGCATCGACCCCGACCGGCTCACCTCGCGGTGCGTCGCCGAGCCCGCCGCCCCCGCGCCGCCGCCGGGCGTCGACGCGTCCACCCTGTTCCCCCACGTCTACGGGCCCGTCGACGACGACGCCGTCGTCGACGTCCGCGAGGTGCGGTGGCCCGACGACGGCACGCCGGAGATCGTCGAACGGTAGGCACGACCGCCGCCCGAGGCGCCGTCTCAGTCGTGGCGGGCGTGCGCGGCGTCGAGGGCGTCGTTGAACGCCCGCATCGCGTCGATCAGGGTGGCGGACGCGTCGGGGCCGATCCGCCCGAGCGCGTCGCGCAGCGCGTCGGCCCGCAGGGAGGCGTCGTGGCGGTAGGCCCGGGTGCCGGCCTCGGTGGCGCGCACCGGACGGCTGACCTGCCCCGGCTCCTCGAAGCGCTCGACGTGTCCGTCGGCCAGGCAGGCGCTGACCTGGCGGTTGATCGTCGACCGGTCGAGCTCGAGGTCGTCGGACAGCTCGCGCAGCGTCCGCGGCCCGGCGTTCACCAGGCGCCACAGGATCTTGAACGCCGACCCGTCGAGCTCCGAGCCCGGGTACGAGGTGGGTCGGCGCCGGCTGATCCGCATGATCTGGTCGCCCAGCGCGCGCAGCACCTCGTCGTCGACCCCCGGCCGGACCTCTGACACCTGGCGCCTCCTCGCGTGCGGACCCGCCCATGATCGCAGCACCCCCACCGACGTGACGCAGGTCGCAGCCGGTTGCGTCGCACAACCAGGGGCGGACGTGCCAGCATGTGCATCATGCACATCGACAGCACCGACACTCCCCCGGACACCACCGAGCGCAGCGACGCCCCGCTGCTCGCGGTCGTGGTGCTCTGCCTCGGCGGCCTCGCGGCGGCCATGACGCAGACCATGGTGATCCCGATCCAGAGCGAGCTGCCGCGCCTGCTGTCGACGTCGGCGAGCAACGCCGGCTGGGTGGTGACGGTGACGCTGCTCGCCGCCGCGGTGACGATGCCCGTCGCCGGCCGCCTCGGCGACCTGTTCGGCAAGCAGCGCGTCCTGGTCACGAGCGCCTCGATCCTCGCGGTGGGCTCGGCCGTGGCGGCCATGTCGGACTCGCTCGCTCCGATGCTGACCGGCCGGGTGCTGCAGGGCATGGGCATGGGCTTCATCCCCGTCGGCATCTCGATCATCCGCGACATCTGCCCGCCGAGGCTGGCCGGCACGTCGGTGGCCGCGATGAGCGCCACGCTCGGCGTCGGCGGTGCGATCGGCCTGCCGCTGTCGGCCTGGGTCGTCCAGGCGGGCGACTGGCACGCGCTGTTCTGGATCGCCACGGGCCTGGCCGTCGTCATCACCGTCGCGACCTGGTTCGCAGTCCCCCACACCCGTCCGGCCACCTCGGGCCGCCTCGACCTGCTGGGTGCCGGGCTCCTGGCCGTCGCCCTCGTGTCGTTCCTCGTCGGCGTGTCCAAGGCCAACGAGTGGGGCTGGAGCGACCCCAGGACGCTCGGCGCCATCGCGCTCGGCCTGGTCGTCGGCCTGGTGTGGGGCGCGTACGAGCTTCGCCACCCCGAGCCGCTGGTCGACCTGCGCACCTCGGCCAGGCCCACGGTGCTCCTGACGAACTTCGCCGCCGTCGCGATCGGGTTCGGCATGATGGCGCAGTCGATCGTCGTGCCGCAGCTGCTGCAGCTGCCCGAGGCCACCGGGTACGGCCTCGGCCAGTCGATCCTCGCCGCGGGCCTGTGGATGGCCCCCGCGGGTCTGATGATGATGGTCTTCGCGCCCGTCTCGAGCCAGCTGATCCGACGCGCGGGCGCCAAGACCACGCTGGTCCTGGGCGCGGCCGTGCTCGGCGCGGGCTACCTCGTCGCGCTCGCCCTGATGGGCGCGCCGTGGCAGCTGCTCGTCGCCTCGTGCGTGACGTCGGCCGGCGTCGGCATCGGCTACGCGGCGATGCCCACCCTGATCCTGGACGCCGTGCCGTCCGGCGAGGCGGGCGCCGCCGTCGGCCTCAACGCCCTGATGCGCTCGCTCGGCACGACGCTCGCCGCGGCCGTCATGGCCACCCTGCTGAGCAGCAACACCCAGAGCCTCGGCCCGGTCCAGGTGCCCACCGAGGGCGCGTTCCAGCTGTGCTTCGTCATCGGTGCCGCCGCCGCGTTCGTCGGCGTCCTGATCGCGCTCGCGGCACCGCGCACGCCGGCCGCGGCGACTCCTGCGTCGCAGGACGCGCTGGTCGCGACGCGCGACTGAGTCGTCCGCGGCACCCCGATGAGTCCGGCCTCTGCGCCCGGTCTGTACCGGTATGAGCGATGACAAGCACACCCAGCCCGAGGCGACCCCGCCGGTCGTCGACCGTGCCGCCTTCGACGCGGCGCTCGCCGAGCAGGTCGCGAGCGAGAAGGAGCTGACGCGGCACGGCGACCGCGTCTCCGCGGCCAGGCGCCGCCTGCCGATGGTGGAGGTCGACGACTACGTGTTCGCCGGTCCGGACGGACCCGTGCGGCTCACCGAGCTGTTCGGCGACCACTACCTGCTGCTCGTCCAGAACGTCATGTTCGATCCCGGCTGGGACGCGGGGTGCCCCAGCTGCACCTGGGCCGTCGACAACCTGCCGGCGAACATGGGCCGCGTGGCCGACGAGGGCATCGCGTTCGCGATGGTCTCGCAGGCCCCGATCGACAAGCTCGAGTCGTGGCGCGCCCAGCGCGGCTGGGACCACCTGTGGGTCTCGTCGCACGACACGACGTACCACCACGACTGGGGCTGGACGCAGGCCGACGACCAGGGGCGCGAGGGCCAGCTGCCGGGGTACTCCTACTACCTGCGCGTGGACGGCAGGCCGTACCTCACCTACATGACGACGGCCCGCGGCACCGAGGCGATCCTGCCGACGGCGCACGTCATGGACCGCACGGTCTACGGGCGCCAGCAGGACTGGGAGGACAGCCCGCAGGGCTGGCCGCAGTACCCCACCTACGGCTGAGCGACGCCGGGCGTCGTCAGCCTCGCGCGGGCAGCGGGGTGCCGACGAGGTGCAGCACCTCGTCGGTGGGGAAGCGACGGTGGCCGCCGAGGGTCTTGACGAACGGCAGCTTGCCGGCGTCGGCCCAGCGGGTCACGGTCTTGGGGTCGACGGCGAACATCGCGGCGACCTCGGCGGGCGTCAGGAGCTGAGGAGTGGGTGTGCGAACGGTCATGGTCAAAGATTCAACGACCAGACCACGCCCTGTCAGCGGAACCGGACATTCTTGAACTCAAGAATTCCTGTGAACGCCGCTCGCCCGTCCGCACCGGGGTCAGCGGCTCATGTCGACGGTCGCGAGGACGGAGGTGGAGTCGACCGACGGCTTCTCCAGCGACCAGCCGCGACCGTCCTCGCTCCCGCAGGGACGGACGGTGCGCAGGACGCGACCGCAGGCGACGCCGCGGACCTTGGCCCCGGCGATGCGGACCACGGTCGGGCCGGCGTCGGAGCCCTCGGACGAGATGCTGACGGTGGGCAGGTCGACCAGGGCGCGCTGCGGGTCCCGGTCGCTGACCTCCACCGCGTCGCGCACCGTGTAGCGCATCCGCACGCGGTCGGTGGCCGACCGGAACGTCACCACCTGCGGTGCCGCGACGCCCGTGAGCTGCACCGTGGCCACGCCCCGGCCCTCGACGCTCGCCGTCGACAGCCGACGGTCGTCGCGCTGCGTGGTGGGCGCGGCCACCTCGACCGAGCGCACCGGTGAGGCGAACGCGAGCCACTGGGTCACCTGCACCGAGCCGTCCGGCTGGGGCTCGACCCGCACCAGCCGTCCCGGGTCGGGCGCGGCCGCCGGGGCGGCCGGCAGGGTGTCGGACGCCGCCGAGGCCGTCGGCTGGTCGGCCACCGGACCGGGACGCGAGGCCAGGAAGCCTCCGGCCACCACGAGGACGAGCACCGCGACGACCCCGACGGCCACGACCACCCGTCGGCGTCCGCCGGGACGCTCCGGCGGCGGCGTCCTCAGCGGACGCCGCGACGGCGGCAGGGCGACGGGCCGGGCCCGTGGGGGCACCGGAGGGCGGACGGGTCCGGCCCCGCCGCCGCCGCGACCCGCGGGCACCGGCACGCGCTGCTCGCGCGGCACCCGCACGCGAGCGGCGGGCTCCTCGGCGCGGACGGTCGACGGGCGCGCCCGCTCGACCGGGACGACCGGCGGGGCGTCCGGCACGACCACCCGCACCGGTCCCGTGTGCACCGAGCGGCGCACCCGCACCGGAGGCGACCCCGGCAGCGGTGGGGCGGGCTCGTCGACGACCGGCGCGGCCGCCTCCTCCTCGACCGGCTCCGGCCGCGGAGCGGGGCCGTCGCCGTCCTGCCGGCGCAGGGCCGACACCGCGTCGACTCGCGGCGGCGGGACGACCGCGATGCCGTCGAGGCGGGCACGGGTGGAGGCGGTCAGCTCGGACAGCGCCGAGTCGAGGTCGAGACGCAGCTTCTCGAAGGGGTCGTCGGTCATCGTTCACGCTCCGTGGTCGGACCCACCGGCACGGCGGTGAGGACGAGCAGGTTCTGGTAGCCGCCGCGGGCGCGCTCGTACGGGCCCGCGCAGGTGACGAGGACGAGCCGCGGGTCGCCGTCGCCGGCGAACACGGACCCGTCGGTGCGCAGACGCTCCTTGGGGATCGTCCGCAGGGACGAGACGCGGTACGTCGTGGTGAGGCCCGCCGAGGTGACGGTGACGCGCTCGCCGCGCCGGGCCGAGAGCAGCGACGCGAACGGCCCGAGCCCGCGCTCGACCGAGTCGACGTGCGCGGCGACGACGGTCGCCCCGAACGGGTCGCCCGGGCGCGCCCCGCCGTCCCACCAGCCGGCGACGTCGGGGTCGTCGGGCACCGCGAGACGCCCGGTGTCGTCGGTGGGAGCGGGCGCGACGGGCACGCGCCGGCCGTCGGGCAGCCGCACCGCCGTGGGCACCTCGGGCAGCACGTTGCCGGCCGCCCGCGGGGCGACGGGCGCCTGGGGCGCCGGGCCCTCGGAGGTCGGAGGGGCCGACGTCTCGTCCGGCACCTGGACGCCTCCGGACGGCCCGCCGCACGCCGCGAGCAGGACCGCGAGCACACCCGCGGTCACGGCGCCGAGCGGACGGGCCGGACGCCTCACGACGTGCCTGCGGTCCCCGGGCCGAAGGTGCGGACGTGCACGTCCGAGACGAGCCCGGCGCTGCCCGTGTCGACCCTCGTGGGCGCGACGGTGCCGTCGCGACGCAGCCTGACCGTGCGGGCGACGACGTCCATCGAGCCGGCGTCGGGGCTGCCGACCGCGTAGATCATCGTGGCGGTGTCGGAGCCGAGGTCCAGCGGCAGCGGACCGAGGAGGTTGGTGCCCGCGCCGGACAGGACGAGCGACGCCTCGTGCTTGCCGGCCGGCACGTCGGCCGTCGCGTACTCGCCGTTGGCGATGTTGGTGAACACGGTCTTGCCGTCGAGCTCGACGTCGGCGGGCGGCACCAGGGCGGTGTGCGCGAGCAGCACGCGCGAGCGTCCGGGCGCGATCGGCTCGTCGGGGGTCGTGTAGACCGTGACGACGGGCCTCTCGTCGACGGACGCCGGACGGTGGAACACCACGTCGCTGTTGCCGCCGGCGGCGACCTGCACGTCGGCGCGCACGGGCGCACCGTCGCCGCGGAACGCCACGGTGTGCTTGCCCGGCTTGAGCCGGATCGGTCCCACGACCTTGCGGCCGGCCACCCCGTCGCGCAGCGTCTTGCCGTCGACGACGACGTCGACGGTGGCACCCGGCACGGCCTGGACGAGCGCGACCTGGCCGGTGGCGGCCCTGGCCGTCGCCGTGGCGGGCGCGACCAGGACGGTGGCGGCCCTGGCCGTCGCCGTGGCGGGCGCGACCAGGACGGCGACCCCGATCGCGACGACGGCGGCGACGAGCGCGGCGGTCGCCCTGCGCGGGCGACGGCGTGGTGCGGTGCTCACTGGTGCCTCCTGCTGGTGCTCTCCCGGGACGGGCGGACGCACGTCGGAGGTCGAGTGAGTCACGAGACCCCCCGAGCCAGTCAATACCGAAGAATGGGCACGAACACCCATCTGCGGGTGGTTTCTCCCCCAGGTGGGTCCGTTACCTGCGCGTAGTACACGTGTTCGGCCCCGGGGATTGCGCGGCGAGCGACCCGTGGCAATGTCGGCGGCGATGTCCTCCGCCGCCGACGAACCACTGACACCCGGCTCGCCCGAGCTGCGGCGCCTCAACGGCGCGATGCTGGCGGCCGGGCTCGCGGGCTTCGGCATGCTCTACGCGACCCAGCCGCTGATGCCCCAGATCGCCGACGAGTTCGGCGTCTCGGCCGCCGCGTCGAGCCTGACCGTCTCGGCCGCCACCGGCGCGCTCGCGGTCTGCGTCCTGCCCATGACGCTGTTCGCCGAGGCGGTGGGCCGGGTGCGCGTGATGCGGTGGGGGCTCGTGGCCGCGGTGGTGCTGCTCCTGCTGAGCGCCGCGGCACCGTCCCTGGCCGTGCTGGTGGGCCTGCGGGCGCTGCTCGGCGTCGCGGTCGCCGCCGTCGTCGCGGTGGCGATGGGCCACGTCGGCGCGGTGGTCGACCGGCGGGCGGTGGGCGCGACCATGGGCCTCTACGTCGCGGGCAACACGCTGGGCGGCGTCGGCGGACGGGTGGTGACGGCCGTCGCCGGCGACCTCGCCGGCTGGCGGGTGGCCGACGCGACGCTCGCCGCGTTCGTCGCGGTCGCGGTGGCGGCCTTCTGGTGGCTGCTGCCCGCGCCCCGGGTCGTCCGGGGCGAGGTCGGGGCGCGGCCGTCGTCCGCCTCGATCCTGCTGCCGCACCTGCGCAACGCCGCCCTGCTGCGGCTGCTGGTGGTGCCGTTCGCGCTCATGGGCGCCTTCGTGGCCGTCTACAACTACCTGTCGTTCCGGCTCGTCGCTCCCCCGTTCTCGCTGCCCGTCGCGGTGGTCGGCGCGGTGTTCCTGGCCTACTTGAGCGGCACCGCGACGTCGGTCCTGGCCGGACGGCTGGCGGCCCGCTCGGACCGCCGCCGATCGCTGGTGGGCTGGATCCTGGTGATGGGCGCGGGCGTCGCGATGACGGTGCCCGACCAGATCGTCGTGGTGGTGGCCGGCCTGGTCGTGCTCACCGGAGGATTCTTTGGCGCGCACGCGGTGGCGAGCGGCTGGGTGCCGGCGATCGCCCGGCGCAGCGACGCAGACGTCGCGACGGCGCCCGCGAGCGGGTTGTACCTGCTCGCCTACTACGCCGGCTCGAGCACCTTCGGCGCGCTCGTGGGCGTGGCGTGGGCGCGCGACGGGTGGGACGGGACGGTGCTCGCCGTCGGCGTCCTCGTGGCGGTGGGGCTCGTCGCGGCCCTCAGCGTGCGCGACACCCGTTCACGCGCCTGACGCACGCCGCGCCGGGTCGTGTACTTGCTCGTTCTGGCGGCAGGCAGCAGGGTGTACCCACCGCGGGGCGTGCGTCCCCCAGGTGAGCGAGGGGACATGAGCGAGACGACCCAGGAGACCGGGCAGCCGGAGCTCAAGCGGGTGATGGGCCCCGGCCTGCTCCTGCTGTTCATCGTCGGCGACATCCTCGGCACGGGCGTCTACGCGCTCACCGGCCAGGTCGCCGCGGAGGTGGGAGGCGCCGCCTGGGCGCCGTTCCTCATCGCGTTCGCGGTCGCGCTGGTCACCGCCTTCTCCTACCTCGAGCTCGTCACCAAGTACCCGCAGGCCGCGGGTGCGGCGCTGTACGTGCACAAGGCGTTCGGCATCCACTTCGTGACGTTCATCGTCTGCTTCACCGTGATGTGCTCGGGCATCACCTCGGCCTCGACCGCCGCGCGCGCCGTCGCGGCGAACTTCGACGCCGGCTTCGGCCTGGGCTGGACCGAGTCGGGCAACAACACCGCCATCCTGCTCGTCGCCCTGGCCTTCATGCTGCTCGTCATGGCCGTCAACTTCCGCGGCGTCAGCGAGAGCGTCAAGGCCAACGTGGTGCTCACCTCGATCGAGCTGTCGGGCCTGCTGCTCGTCATCCTGATCGGCTTCTGGGCCATCGCCGGCGGCGGCGACTCGATCGACTTCTCCCGCGTGCTCATCTTCGAGAGCCCCGGCGACAAGAGCACCTTCATGGCGCTCAGCACCGCCACGTCGCTGGCGTTCTTCGCGATGGTCGGCTTCGAGGACTCGGTCAACATGGCCGAGGAGACCAAGGACCCCAGCCGGATCTTCCCCAAGATGATGCTGACGGGCCTCGGCATCACCGCGGTCATCTACGTGCTCGTGTCGGTGTGCGCCGTGGCCGTCGTGCCGATCGGCGACCTGGCCGGCAACGAGACGCCGCTCGTCACGGTCGTGCAGACCGCGGCGCCGGACTTCCCGATCTCCGACCTGATCCCGTTCATCTCGATCTTCGCGGTCGCCAACTCCGCGCTGATCAACATGATGATGGCCAGCCGACTGCTCTACGGCATGAGCAAGCAGGCCGTCCTGCCGCCGTTCCTGTCCAAGGTGCACCCGTGCAACCGCACGCCGTACAACGCGATCATCTTCACCACGGTCATCTCGCTCGGCCTGATCACCTACGTCTCGCTCGACCCCGAGAGCCCCGTCGTCGCCATCCTCGGCGGCACCACCTCGCTGCTGCTGCTCGCGGTGTTCGCGGTCGTCAACGTCACGGTGCTCGTGCTGCGACGCGAGCCCGTCGAGCACAAGCACTTCCGAGCGGGCACCGCCCTGCCGGTCATCGGCGCGATCGCCTGTGTCTACCTGGTGCTGCCGTGGTCGTCGGGCCGCGACCCCGAGCAGTACCGCATCGCCGGCATCCTGCTCGTGCTCGGCATCGTCCTGTGGGCGATCACCTGGTTCGCCAACCGTGCGCTGCGGGCCAGGAAGACCGTCATCCGCGACCCCACCGACCTCGACTGAGCACCGTCACCGACCTCGCCGCCCGCGTCGACGCCCTCGCGTCCGACGCGGGCGCGCGCGTGTCGGTGTGGGCCGGCCCGGTCGACGGCCCGGCCCTCCTCGCACGCGACGCCGACGCCGTCCACCACGCGGCGAGCACCCTGAAGCTGCCCCTGCTCGTCGCCGTCCTGTCCGCCACGCAGACGGGACGAATCGACCTCGACGACGAGATCGAGGTGCATGCGGACTTCGCGTCCGCGGTGCCGGGGGCGACGTTCGCGTCGACGCCGGCGTACGACAACGACGCCGAGCCCTGGGCGCTGCTCGGCGGCCGGGCGTCGGTCGGCTGGCTCGCCCGTCGCTCGGTCGTCCGGTCCAGCAACCTCGCCACCAACCTGCTGCTCGAGCAGGTGGGGCCGAGCGCCGTCGACGAGGTCTGGAGGCGCGCGGGCGCGTCCCGGTCGAGCATCCGCAAGGGCATCGAGGACGGACCGGCGCGCGAGGCGGGCCTGACCAACGACGTGACGGCCCGCGACCTCGCGTCGGTCGTCGGCGCACTGGCCGCCGGTCGGCTGCTCGACCCCGCGCACACGGCCTGGGCCACGGGCGTGCTGGGCGAGGTGGAGCACGTCGACGGGCTCCCCGCCGGGCTCCCCCGCGGCACCCCCGTGTGGCACAAGCCCGGGTGGATCGAGGGCTCGTGCCACGACGTCGGCCTGGTGACGCCGCCGGACGGTCCGCCCCTCGTCGTCGCGGTGCTGACCACCGGGCCGTTCGACGACGAGGCCGGGCACCGGCTCGTCGCCGACGTCTCCCGCGCCTGCTGGGACCACCGGCCGCGGTCGTGACGGCTCGCCGTAGGGTCGACGGGTGATCTCCGCCGTCCGCACGCGGGTGCTCGACGTCCCGCTGCACACCCCGTTCGTCACCGCGCTCCGCCGCACCGAGGCCACGTCCACCGTGCTCGTCGAGATCGAGGACGCCGACGGCGTCGTCGGCCTCGGCGAGGCCCCGGCGGTCTGGCAGGTCACCGGGGAGTCGCTCGCCGGTGCACGGGCGTGCGTCGACGGTCCGCTGGCGTCGGTGCTCGTGGGTCGCGACCCCGACGACCTGCGTCCCCTGCTGCGCGACGTCCGGGGCGCGGTGGCGGCCAACCACGGGGCCAAGGCCGCCGTCGACGTCGCGCTGCACGACCTCGTCGCGCGTCGCCGCGGCGTGCCGCTGGTGGTGCTCCTCGGCGGCACCGAGCGACGCGTGCCCACCGACGTCACGCTGTCGGTGGCCGAGCCCGCCGACCTCGCCCGGACGGCCGGGCAGCGCCTCGCCGACGGCTTCACGGCCGTCAAGGTCAAGGTCGGCACCGACGCCGTCGCCGACGTCGAGCGGGTGAGGCAGGTGCGCGAGGCCGTCGGCCCCGACGTCGCCGTCCGGCTCGACGCCAACCAGGGGTGGACGCCGCGCGCGGCCGTCACCGCGATCGGACGCATGGAGGACCTCGGTCTCGACGTCGAGCTGGTCGAGCAGCCGGTCGCGGCGGCCGACCTCGGCGGGCTCGCCTGGGTCACCGACCACGTCCACACGCCCGTCATGGCCGACGAGTCGGTGTTCGGGCTGCGCGACCTCGTCGGGGTGGTGTCGCGACGCGCGGCGGACCTCGTCAACGTCAAGCTCGCGAAGTGCGGCGGACTGGTGCCCGCGGCCGCGATGCTCGAGCTGTGCGCCGCGCACGAGGTGGGTGCGATGGTCGGCACGATGATGGAGACGCACGTCGGCGTGGGTGCGGCGGCGAGCCTGGCGTCCGCGCACGGCACCCCGCTGCTCGACGACCTGGACGCCGCGTGGTGGGCGGCGGCGTCGCCGTACGTCGGCGGCCCGACCTACGACGGGCCGGCGCTCGTGCTGCCCGACGCCCCCGGTCTCGGCGTCGAGGGGGTGCGCGCATGAGCGGCCACGTCGGCGTCGCGGTGCCCGTCACCACGGTCTGGACCTCGCCCGAGGCGCCGCGCCCGCTCGACTCCGCGGCGGTCGCCGATCCCCCGGACGTCGCCGCCTGGGCCGCGTCGCTCGACGACGGTCTCCGGCTCGGCCTGCACGGCCTCACGTCCACCCAGGGACTGCTCGGCGAGCCGGTCATGGTGCTGGAGGAGCGCGGCGACTGGGCCGAGGTGGTCCTGCCCTGGCAGCCGTCGCGCACCCACCCCCGCGGCTACCGCGGCTGGGTGCCCCGCGCGCACCTGGGCCCGTCGCCCGAGCCGGCCGTCCTCTACGCCACCGTCGTCGTGCCGACCTCGACCACCGACGCGGGCACGCCGCTCTCGCGCGGCACGGTGCTGCCCGTGCTCGACCGCGAGGACGAGCGGGTGCGCGTCGCCGTCACCGGCGGCAGCCCGTGGGTCGCGGCGGCCGACGTGCACGTCGCACCGTTCGGCCGGGTCGACCGCAGCGTCGACGCCCTGCTCGCCGGCGCCCGTCAGCACCTCGGGCTGTCCTACCTGTGGGGCGGCACCAGCGGATGGGGCCTGGACTGCTCGGGCCTGGTGCACCTGTCGCACCGCGTCGCCGGCGTCACCGTGCCGCGGGACGCGTCGGACCAGCAGCCCGTCGCGACACCCGTCGAGATCGACGCCGCCGGGCCGGGCGACCTGTTCTTCTTCGCCAAGCCCGACGGCCGCGTCACCCACGTCGGGTTCGTGACCAACCAGCCGGGCGAGCCGCTGCGGATGCTGCACGCGCCCGAGGGGGGCGGCCTGGTCGAGGACGCCCCGATGGCCGACGACCGGCGCGCGTCGCTGGTCTCCGCCGGCCGCCTGCTGCGCTGAACGACGACGCCCCGCCACCCTCGGGAGGGTGACGGGGCGTCGGTGCGTGGTGCGTCAGCGGTGCGTGTCGTCCGCGTCCTCGACGCCCGGGGCCGCGGTGCGGCGCGAGGGCACGTCGGGGGTGCCGTCCGCGTCGGTCTCGTTGCTCTGGGTGGCCGAGACCTTGGCCGGGTCGCCGTCGACGTCCTGGCCCTTGGTCTTGCGCAGGCTCAGGATCGCCGTCAGCGCGATCGTGACGATGATGACCGCGAGGCTGAGCAGCGACGGGATCTCCCAGTCGATGATCGGCTGGCCGTTGTTGATGAACGACAGCTCGTTCTCGTGCAGCGCGTGGATGACGAGCTTGACGCCGATGTAGGCCAGGATGAACGACAGGCCGAGCGACAGGTAGACGAGCTTCTGCAGCAGCCCACCCAGCAGGAAGTACAGCTGGCGCAGGCCCATCAGCGCGAAGACGTTGGCCGCGAAGACCAGGTACGGCTCCTGCGTGATGCCGAAGATCGCGGGGATCGAGTCCAGCGCGAACATGATGTCGGTGGCGCCGAGCGCGACCAGGACGAGCAGCATCGGGGTGGCGACGCGCTTGCCGTTCTCCTTGACGAAGAGCTTCAGGCCGTGCCACTCCTCGCCCACGTTGAGGCGCTTGCGGGCGAACTTGAGGATGGCCGACTCCTCGTTGTGGCCGTCGTCGTCCGCGCGGTAGCTCTTGACCAGGCCGTAGGCCGTGTAGATCAGGAAGGCGCCGAAGATGTAGAAGACCCAGGAGAAGTTGCTGACGAGCTGGTAGCCGACGGCGATGAAGATCGTACGGAAGATCAGGGCCAGGATGATCCCGACCATGATCGCTTCCTGCTGGTACTTCTTGGGCACCTGCAGCGCGCTCATGATGATGATGAACACGAACAGGTTGTCGATGCTCAGCGAGTACTCGGTCAGGTAGCCGGTGAAGAACTGCACACCGTACGAACCGCCGTGGTAGACGGTGGTCCAGATGCCGAACGCGACGGCCAGGCCGACGTAGAACGACAGGAAGGTCACGAGCTCCTTGGTCTTGGGCTCGTGGGGGCGACGGGACACGATGATCAGGTCGACGATGATGACGCCGACGGTGACGAACACCGTGATGGCCCACTCGGTGGTGGAGACGGTCACGTGGAGGGTTCCTCTGGTCGGATGATCGGGGCACCGGAGGTCTCTTCCGCCGACGCGCGGTGACCTGCGCTGACGACCCGTGGCGCCGGACCGCGCTGAGGCGGTCGTGTTGACGACGTCACGGCGAAGGAATACTCCCCTCCAACCGGAGAACTATCTCACGAGGGGGGCCCGCACGCCTCCGCGAACGGGCGAGGCGGTCGTCACGGGGCGGTCGCTCCGCGGCCGTCCTCCTGCGCCACCAGCTCGTCGAGGTCCTTGAGCCGGTGCCGCTGGGTGAGCGGGCGGGCCAGGCGGTGGTTGCCCTCGAGCACGTCGGCGTTGCGGTCCAGGAACCACCAGTAGCCGGCCGTGAACGGGCACGCGTCGTCGCCCACCCGCTTCTTCGGGTCGTAGCGGCAGCCGCCGCAGTAGTCGCTCATCTTGTCGATGTAGGCGCCGCCGGACGCGTACGGCTTGGTGGCCATCAGGCCGCCGTCGGCGTGCTGGCTCATGCCGACGACGTTGACCGGCATCACCCAGTCGTAGCCGTCGACGAACCGGGTCTGGAACCACTCGGTGAGCGCGTCGGGGTCGTACCCGCGCTGCAGCGCCCAGTTGCCGAGCACCATCAGCCGCGGGATGTGGTGCACCCAGCCGTGGTCGCGGACGCCGCGCAGCACGCCCGACAGGCAGGCGGCGTCGACGTCGTCGGCGCGCAGGTCGTCGAACCACGCGGGCAGCGGCTTGCCGGCGTGCAGGTGGTTGTGCGCGCGGTAGTCCTCGCCGAAGTGCCAGTACAGCTGCCACACCCACTCGCGCCACCCCACGAGCTGTCGGACGAACCCCTCGACGCTCGCGATCGGCGCCGTCCCGTCGTCGTGGCGACGGACGGCCGCCTCGACCACCTCGTGGGCGTGCACCAGCCCGAGGTTGAGCGGGACCGACAGCAGGCTGTGCGCCATCCGGTCGTCGGCCTTGAGCATGGCGTCCTCGTGCGGCCCGAACGCCGCGAGCCGCTCGTCGCAGAACCGCTCGACGGCCGCGAGCGCCTCGCGCCGGGTCACGGCGAACTGGCGGGGTGCGTCCTCCCCCACCATCTCCAGGCCCTCGTCGCGGGCCCAGCGGTCGAGGTCGTCGCGGACCTCGGCGTCGATGTCGTCCTCGCGTGGCACGTAGGGCCGGGGCACGTCGAGCGTCGCGCTCTGGGGCGGGGGCTCGCGGTTGTCGTGGTCGTGGTTCCACTGCCCGCCGGCCGGCTCGCCGCCGTCGACCAGGATCTCCAGGCGCCGGCGCTGGTGGCGGTAGAAGTCCTCCAGGCGCAGCTGCTTGCGTCCGCCGGTCCAGGCGGTGAACTCGTCCTTGGGCATCGAGTAACCGGGGGTGGGGTCGATCGCGCCGACGAGCCCCTCGTCCTGCAGCCGCTCGACCAGCTGCTGGGCCCTCCACGACGTGGGCTCGAAGACGTCGACGGTCTCCCCCAGCTCGGCCAGGGCCTCGCGGTAAGTGCCGGTCTGGATGAACACGGCGCGGTCGCCCAGCTCGGCCGCGCGGTGCCGCAGCGCCGACAGCGTCAGGTGCAGCTTCTGGCGGTGGTAGACCCGTCGGTGCAGCACCGCACGCGACTCCACCAGCAGCACCGGCCGTCGGTCGGAGGTGAAGTGGGGCCCGAGCTGGTCGGCGAAGAGCCATCGGCGGTTCGGCACCGTGCCAGGTTGTCACTGCGGGGGTGCCGGCGCAGGACGGGCTCGGGTCTCGGTGGGTGGGACGACCGGGGTGCCGACCACGGCAAACCATCACGAACCGTGGTGAATTCACCACGGTTCGCGACCGTTTGCCACGGTCGGTGTGACGTCTGGGGCGGATGGGAGAGCCCGGTCCACCTGTCGAGACGCACCCGCTCGACACGAGCACCCCCGCCCACCCAGTCCGTCGGTGCCTGTCGGCGAGCACCCCAGCGGCGCCGCACCCGAAGCCCCAGGACACCACCCCACCTAGGCTGGACGACATGGACCTCAGGCGCCGCAACCGTGTCCCGCTCGTGCTGGAGATCGACCTCGCGCGGGGGCTGCTGACGCAGGCGCCGCAGGACCCGCTGGAGATGCTGCGCGCGCGGGCCACCCCGACGCTGACCGACGTCCTCGCCGGGCTGCGGCGCGGGGCCGAGGACGACGACGTGGTGGCCGCGGTCGTGCACGTCGGCGGGACGGTGACGGCGGCCGTCGCCGACGAGCTGGGGCAGGCGCTCACGGAGTTCTCGGCCCGCGGCAAGGCCACCGTCGCCTTCAGCGAGAGCTTCGGCGAGCTCGGTCCGGGCACGGTGCCGTACTACCTCGCCGCGCACGCCGACACGATCTGGCTCCAGCCCACCGGACAGGTCGGGCTCACGGGCGTCAGCCTCGAGCTCAGCACCGTCCGCGGGGCGCTCGACAAGATCGGGGTCGAGCCCCAGATCGGTCAGCGCCAGGAGTACAAGACCGCGGCCGAGCGGCTGACGGCCACCGAGGTGTCCGACGCGAACCGCGAGATGTCGCAGCGGCTCGCCGACTCCGTCCTCGAGCAGGTCACCGCGCAGGTGTGCCGCACCCGCGGGCTCACCCCCACCGAGGTCGACGCGCTGGTGGCCGAGGCGCCGATCGAGGCCGGACGCGCCCACGCTGCACACCTCGTCGACCACCTCGGCTACCGCGACGCCGTCTACGCCGCGGTGCGGCGCGAGCACGGCCGCGACGGCGAGGTGCGCCTGCAGTACGCCCACCGGTACGCGCACTCGGCGAAGGCCGCTGCCTCCGGCGTGGTCGACAAGGTCCGTCGTCGCAGCCGGCCGGTGGTCGCCGTCGTCGAGGTGCACGGCGGCATCGTCACCGGCCGCGGCGGCTCCTCGCCGCTCGGCGGCCGCTCGGTCGGGTCCGACCAGGTGCTGGCCGCGTTGCGGCTGGCCCGCGAGGACGACGACGTCAAGGCCGTCGTGCTCCGCGTCGACAGCCCCGGCGGGTCGTACGTCGCCTCCGACGCGATCCGCGACGGCATCCGCGTGCTGCGCGAGACCGGGCGTCCCGTCGTCGCGTCGATGGGGGCCGTGGCAGGGTCCGGCGGGTACTTCGTCTCCATGCCCGCGGACGAGATCGTCGCGCTGCCCACCACGCTCACCGGCTCCATCGGCGTGCTCGGCGGCAAGCTGGTCACCACCGAGGTCGCCGACAAGGTCGGGCTCGCGCGCGAGGCCGTCGGCGCCGGCGCGCACGCCACCATGTTCACCTCGCTCCGCCGCTTCGACGACGACGAGCAGGCGCGCGTCGACGGCTGGCTCGACGCCGTCTACGCCGACTTCACCACCAAGGCCGCGGCCGACCGCGGCATGGCGCTCGACGACCTCGAGCCGCTCGCCCGCGGACGGGTCTGGACCGGCGCCGACGCCCGCGAGCGTGGACTCGTCGACACGAGCGGCGGCCTGGCCACGGCCGTCGAGCGTGCCTGCGCCCGGATCGACCGCACCCGCGACGACGTGCAGGTACGGCGGGTGCCGCACCTCGGCCTGCTCGACCGGCTCGGCCGTCCCGACTCGAGCGAGGACGCGCTCGACGCGGTGGGCTCGGGCAGCGGCGGCGGCCTCGTCGCCGGCCTCGCGCGACAGCTCGGGCTCCCCGCCGACGGCGTGCTGACGATGACGGGCGTGACCCGGATCACCTGACCGATCCGTTTACCGGACATCCTGACGGGTACGTAAGGTGAGCCTTACCTAAACCATCAGGAGGTTCCTCCGTGCTGCTCGACCCCGACGGTGCCACGTCCTACCGCCAGGCCCTCGCCCTGGGCCTGGACGAGGTGCACGCCCGCGTCACCAGCGTCTCCCGCCCCTGCACCGGCGCCGCCCCGGCCGACCTGGACAAGCTGGTCCGGGACGTCGACCTCGACGCGCCGCTCGCCGACCCGTCCGAGGCGATCGCCGAGCTCGGGCCACTGTGGCTCGACGACGCCGTCTGGTTCCACCACCCCGACTACGCCGCGCACCTGAACTGCCCGGTCGAGGTGCCCGCGCTCCTCGGCGAGCTGCTGCTCAGCGCGGTCAACCCGTCGCTGGACACCTGGGACCAGAGCATCGGCGCCACCCTGATGGAGCGGCGCCTCGTCACGTGGACGGCCGACCGCGCCGGGCTCGGCGAGGCCGCCGACGGCGTCTTCACCAGCGGCGGCACGCAGTCCAACCTGCAGGCGCTGCTCGTCGCGCGGGGCGTCGCCACCGAGCGGCTGGCCGCGGGCGACGACGTCCGCCTGCCCGACCTGCTCCCCAGGCTGCGGGTGCTGGCCTCGGAGGTCAGCCACTTCAGCGTCCGCACGGGAGCGCGGACGCTCGGGCTCGGTGAGGACGCCGTCGTCCCGGTCGCGTGCGACGAGCGGCGGCGGATGCGTCCGGACGCGCTCGCCGAGGCGCTGGCCGCGTGCCGGGCCGATGGCCTGGTGCCGATGGCCGTCGTCGCCACCGCGGGCACCACCGACTTCGGCAGCATCGACCCGATGCCCGAGATCGCCGAGCTGTGCCGGCGCGACGGCGTGTGGATGCACGTCGACGCGGCGTTCGGGGGCGGTCTGCTCTGCTCGACCACCCGGCGCCACCTGCTCGACGGCATCGAGCACGCCGACTCGGTGACCGTCGACTTCCACAAGACGTTCTTCCAGCCGGTCAGCTCCAGCGCCGTGCTCGTGCGGAACGGGTCGACGCTGCGGCACGTCACGCACCACGCGGACTACCTGAACCCGGCCGACACCGACCCCGACGCGCGCCCCAACCAGGTGGACAAGTCGATCCAGACCACCCGCCGGTTCGACGCGCTCAAGCTGTGGCTGACGCTGCGCCTCACCGGGGCCGACGGCGTGGGCGCCATGCTCGACACCGTCGTCGACCTCGCCGACGCCACCTGGCGGCACCTCGACGACGACCCGCGGTTCGAGGTCGTCGTCAGGCCGACGCTGAGCACCGTGGTGTTCCGCTACCGCCCCGACGCCGCCGCGTCGCCCGCCGAGGTCGACGACCTCAACACCGCGATCCGTGACGAGCTCTTCGCCTCCGGGAGGGCGATGGTCGCGCGCACCGTCGTCGACGGCCGCGTGCACCTCAAGCTCACCCTACTCAACCCCCGCACGACGGCCGCCGACCTGCGTCGCGTGCTCGACCTCGTCGCCCGCGCCGGCGACGCCCACCTCGACGAGAGGAGCGCCGCGTGAGCGACCACGTCCACGACTTCGTCGCGATCGGCCTCGGCCCGTTCAACCTCGGCCTGGCCTGCCTCACCGACCCGGTCGACGACCTCGACGGGGTGTTCCTGGAGGCGAAGACGTCGTTCTCCTGGCACCCGGGGATGATGCTCGACGGCGTGCACCTGCAGACGCCGTTCATGGCCGACCTGGTGACGATGGCCGACCCGACGTCGCCGTTCTCGTTCCTGGCGTACGCCAAGGAGCAGGGGCGCCTGTACGCGTTCTACATCCGCGAGAACTTCTACCTGCTCCGCGAGGAGTACGTGCAGTACTGCCGCTGGGCGGCCGACCGGCTGCGGACGATCGAGTGGGACCGTGCCGTCGCCGAGGTGGTCCACGAGGACGGGGTCTACGTGGTGCGCTCGCGCGACTCGTCCGGACGGGCGCACGAGCACCGCGGCCGCCGGCTCGTGATCGGCACGGGCACCCCGCCGCACGTCCCGGCCGCCGCCGAGGGGCTGGAGGGACCGGTGCTGCACAGCTCGGACTACCTGCACCGCGCCGACGAGCTCAAGGCGCTCGGCTCGGTGACCGTGGTGGGCAGCGGCCAGAGCGCCGCCGAGGTGTACCGCGACCTGCTGCAGGACCTGCCGCGGCACCGCTACCGGTTGACGTGGGCCACGCGCTCGCCCCGGTTCTTCCCGCTGGAGTACACCAAGCTCACGCTCGAGATGACCTCGCCGGAGTACACCGACTACTTCCACGCGCTGCCGCCGGCCACGCGCGACGAGCTGCTGGAGTCGCAGAAGCAGCTCTACAAGGGCATCGACGGCGAGCTCGTCGACGAGATCCACGAGCTGCTGTACGCCGCCGGGCTGCGCGGCGAGCCCGACACCGAGCTGCTCACCAACACCGAGCTGGAGTCGGCGTCGTGGGACGGGTCGGCGTTCACGCTCGGGCTGCGCCAGGTGGAGCAGGACGTCGCGTACGACCTGCGCACCGAGGGGCTGGTGCTGGCGACCGGCCACCGCTGGCGTCGTCCGGACTTCGTCGACGGCATCGCCGACCGGCTCTGCTTCGACGACCGCGGGCGCTTCGACGTCGACCGCACCTACGCCGTCGACCGCGGCCGCGACGAGGTGTTCGTGCAGAACGCCGAGTCACACACCCACGGGCTGGTGGCGCCCGACCTCGGCATGGCGTCGTACCGGAACTCGGTGATCATCGCCCGGATGCTCGGCCGCGAGGTCTACCCGGTCGAGAAGCGCATCGCGTTCCAGCAGTTCGGCGCGCCGGCCCGGGCGGTGCACGCATGAGCCTGACGTTCCGTCCCGTCCTGCTGCCCGACGACGTGCCACTGCTGCACACGTGGGTCACCGCCGAGCGTGCCCGGTTCTGGGACATGCAGGGCGCCTCGCGCGCCGACGTCGAGGACGAGTACCGCCGCATCGAGGCGTCCGGCCACCACCGCGCGTTCCTCGGGCTCGACGACGGCCTGCCCACCTTCCTGGCCGAGGTCTACGACCCCGCCCACGACCCGGTGGGCGAGGCGTACGAGGTGCAGCCCGGCGACCGCGGCATGCACCTGCTCGTCGGTCCGACGGACACGCCCGTCCACGGCTACACCCGACGCGTGATGGAGGCGGTCGTCGCCTTCGTCCTGACCGACCCCGACGTGCGCCGCGTCGTCGTCGAGCCCGACGTCCGCAACGAGGCGATCCACCGCCTCAACGCGTCGGTCGGCTTCTGCGAGGAGCGCGTCGTCAGCCTGCCCACCAAGGACGCCCTGCTGTCGTCCTGCACCCGCGAGGACTTCGCGGCCGCCACGGCGCGGCCGCAGGAGAGGACCGCCCGATGAGCCGCACCACCGAGGAGCCCCAGGACTTCGCGTCCCACCTGACGCCCGGCGCGTTCGCCCGCGCCCAGCGCGCCCTGGTCGCCAAGGCGCTGTCGGAGTGGTCGCACGAGCGGCTGCTCTCCCCCGTCGACCTCGGCGGCGGACGCTGGGCCGTCACCAGCGACGACGGCGCCGTCACCTACCGGTTCGGGGCCCGCCGGCTGTCGCTGGACCACTGGCTCGTCGACGCGTCGTCGATCGAGCGGGAGCGCGACGGGCACCTGCTGCCGCTCGACGCGTCCGACCTCGTCGTGGAGCTGCAGGGCACGCTCGGCATGGGCGCCGACGTGCTCCCGGTGTACCTCGACGAGATCAGCAGCACCCTGTTCGGCCACGCCTACAAGCAGGCGCGCGACGTCCCGGGGTCGAAGGCGCTCGTCCACGCCGACTTCCAGACCGTCGAGTCGGCGATGAGCGAGGGACACCCCTGCTTCGTCGCCAACAACGGCCGCATCGGGTTCGGCGCCGACGACTACCGGGCGTACGCACCCGAGACCGGCTCGACCGTCCGGCTCGTGTGGCTCGCGGTGCGCCGTGAGCGGTCGGTGTTCGCCGCGGTGCGCGGGCTCGACCACGAGCAGCTGGTGGCCTCCGAGCTCGACGCCGCCACCCGCGCCCGCTTCGACGACCGGCTGCGCGACCTCGGCCTCGACCCGTCCGACTACCACCTGCTGCCCGCCCACCCCTGGCAGTGGTTCGACCGCCTCGCGGTGACCTTCGCCGCCGACGTCGCCGACCGCGACGTCGTCTGCCTCGGGCACGGCGACGACGACCACCGGCCGCAGCAGTCCGTCCGCACCTTCTTCAACGCCAGCCGGCCCGACCGCCGCTACGTCAAGACGGCCATCTCGGTGCTCAACATGGGCTTCATGCGCGGGCTGTCGGCGGCGTACATGAGCGTCACCCCGGCGATCGACGACTGGCTGCACGACCTGCTGACCAGCGACGAGTACCTCGTGTCCAAGCGGTTCACCGCGCTGCGCGAGGTGGCCGCGATCGGCTATCACCGCCGCCACGTCGACTCGCTCCCCGCGGGCTCGGCGCACCGCAAGATGCTGGCCGCCCTGTGGCGCGAGAGCCCCGTCCCGTCGCTCGAGCCGGGCCAGCAGCTGGTGACGATGGCGTCGTTCCTGCACCGCGACGACGACGGCGAGCCGTTCCTGCTGGCCCTCGTCGAGGCGTCCGGGATCGGCCTGGACGCGTGGCTGCGCCGGTGGCTCGACCTCTACCTGTCACCGCTGCTGCACTGCATCTACACGCACGACCTCGCGTTCATGCCGCACGGCGAGAACATGATCGTGGTGCTCGAGGACGCCGTCCCGGTGCGGGTGATCCTCAAGGACACCGGCGAGGAGATGGTGGTGATGAACACCGCCGTGACGCTGTCCGAGGACGTGCGCCGCATCCAGCACGACGTCTCCGACGAGGCACGAGCCCTGGCGATCCAGACCGACGTGGTCGACTGCTTCCTGCGGTTCGTCAACGCGATCTGCGTCGAGCACGTGCCCGGCTACGAGGAGGACCTGCTGTGGCGCGCCGTCGCCGACACCGTGCTGGCGTACCAGGCCGAGCACCCGCACCTGGCCGACCGGTTCGCCCGCATCGACCTGTTCGGCGACGACTTCGAGCTGGTCTGCCTCAACCGCCTCCAGCTCGCCGACAACCGGCAGATGGTCGACCTGGAGTCCCCCGACGTCACCGCCCGCGACCACGGCAGGCTGGCCAACCCCCTGGCCCGCCACCGCCCCTCGGCCACGCACTGACCGCGAGAGGTCAGGTCGGGTCCGGGCCCGCGGACCGCCGCATCGGCGCGAGCCGGTGGTCGCGCCACGGCTCGAGCTGGTCCGACCCGTGGGGCGCCGTGGCCCGCCCGTCGACGCCGCCGGGCACGATCCACCCGGACGCGTCGAGGTCGGACAGGTCGAGCACCTGGCGGTACACCGACAGGTTCGTGATCGTGAACGGCATGCCCACCACCCAGCCGTACGCGGCGTTGGCCACGGTCTCGTTGTCGCCGCCGAGCCCCACCGGGGCGGGGTCGAGGTGCCGGCCGAGAGGGTGGCGTGCCTGCGTCGTGTGCACCTCGGCCCACGTCGCGTCGAGCTTCCGCGCGCGCGACAGTGCCCGGGCGAGGCAGCGCTCCACCAGGTCGTCGCCCAGCCGGGCCGCCGGCACGTCCTCACCGGGGCCGCGCGGCCAGGTGAGCTGGGCGAACCAGCGTCGCAGCAGCACCGGGGTCCCGGGTTGCCGAGAGGCGAGCAGGTCGCCCGCCACGACGGGTCCGACCTCGACGGCCAGGGCGTCGGCGAGCAGCTCGCGACGGAAGCACGCGTGCACCACCGCCGCCGTGCCGTCGCCCCGCAGGTCGCCGGCGGTCGAGACGATCGCGAGCCGGGCCGCTTCGGCGTCCCCGTCGTAGGGGCCGCGGGTCGCGAGGTGCTCGGCCCACCGCCGTGCGGCGACTGAAACGGTGTCGCCCTGCGCGGCCGCCATCGACGCCGGGGTGTGGCCGTCGCCCTCCAGCAGCTCGTGCACGCGCTCGGCCCGGTACGCGTCGTTGACGGCGTGCGAGACCAGCGGGTACGGGTTGGTCGACGCCAGGTTGTTCGTGCTGACGATCACCTGCTCGGGCGGGTCCTCCAGGCGCGGCATGTCGCCCGGCGCCACCAGCCCGTCCCACACCGCCGAGGGTCCCCACGCGGGGACGGGCACCTGGGTGGAGGCGTCGGAGCGGCGCCGCGGCAGCTCGCCACGCAGCCGGTACCCGAGATGGCCGGCGGTGTCGGCGGCCAACAGGTTGTTGACCGGGTCGACCCACGGGTCCTGCACGTCGAGCAGCTCGTTGACGGTGCGGGCGCGCAGCATCGCCGCGAGCACGCCGAACTGGCGGCACGGACGGTCAGCGGCGGTCCAGCGCAGCGACAGGACGCTGCCGGTGGCCGGGTCGCCGTGCACCACCGGGCCGCGCGGGGTGCGCCAGCAGTCCTGCACCACGTCGTCGCCCCCGCGCACCACGATCGTCTCGGTGCGACGCTCGAGCACGTCCCACCCGTCGGCGGAGCGCACCCGGGGCTCGGCACCGGACAGGTCGGCCTGCTCGACGTAGAGGTCCTGGGCGTCGGCGGCGGCGTTGGTGATGGCCCAGCCCACGTGGCCGTTGTGGCCGAAGTGCGGAAACCCGGGGATGCCGGGGAAGGTGGCGCCGGCGACGTCGAACGCGTCGCACCGCAGGTAGGCCTGCCAGTAGACGTTGGGGGCGTCGAGGGCGCGGTGGGAGTCGTTGGCGAGGATCGCCGCGCCGGTGGCGGACCGTCCGGGCCCCACGGCCCAGGCGTTCGACCCGGCCTCCACCTCCGCGAGGAAACCCAGGTGCTCGGCCGCGTCCTC
This sequence comes from Solicola agrisoli, assembly GCF_049059935.1. Classification (NCBI taxonomy): domain Bacteria; kingdom Bacillati; phylum Actinomycetota; class Actinomycetes; order Propionibacteriales; family Nocardioidaceae; genus Solicola; species Solicola agrisoli. Next base: position 32,497 of record NZ_JBMGQR010000013.1, read on the forward strand.
GACGTCGCGGCGCGCCTCGTCCAGGAGCGCGTCGCGGGCGGCGGTGTCCTCGAGGCGGGCGGTGGCGGGCACGCTCACCCGCATCCCCGGGCGCACCCGGGGGTCGAGCAGGTCGAAGACCTGCAGACCCGAGCGCGCCAGGACGGTCGCACGGGCGAGCTTGTACTGCCAGACGCCCATCAGCACGTGCCGCACCTTGAACGCCGCCACGGAGTCGACGACAGTCCACGGCGTCCAGCCGACCCCGGCCTCGGCCATCTCCTCGCTGACGCCGTGCTCGGCCACCCGGGCGTTGACCCCGGCGGCGTAGGCGTCGAACGTCTCCGCGGTGGCGTCGTCCATCGCCTCCACGTCACGCCGAGCCGCGCGCACGAGGTCGAGCCTCCGGGCCAGCCGGTCCGCCGACAGAGCCGTCGCCCCGACGACCTCGCAGAGCGTTCCCGCGGCCCGGCGTCGGTCGTGCTCCATCTGCCACAGCCGGTCGGTGGCGGCGGCCCAGCCGAGCCCGCACCAGGCCGAGGCCTCGTCGACGGCGCTCACGTGGGCGACCCCGAGGTCGTCACGGGCGACCGTGGCCCGACGACGGCCGACCTCCACACGCGTGCTGCGTCCCGGGTCGCTCACGAGGCGGTCACCTGGGCGGTCTCGGCGTAGTGGCACGCCACCTCGCGGCCCGCGACCTCGCGCAGCGCCGGGACCTCGGTGGTGCAGCGCTCGGTCGCGAGCGGGCACCGGCTCGAGAACACGCAACCCGGTGGGCGGTGCAGGGGGCTCGGCAGCTCGCCGGCCTGTGCCACCGCCCGCCTGTCGGTGCGCTCGCGCGGACGGGGGCGCGGCGCGGCGGCGAGCAGCAGCTGGGTGTACGGGTGACGGGCGTCGCCGAACAGCGCCTCGGTGCGGCCGCGCTCGACGACGCGTCCGAGGTACATCACGGCGGTCCGGTCGGCCACGTGCCGCACCAGGGCCAGGTCGTGGCTGATGAACAGGTAGGCCAGGCCCAGCTCGCGCTGCAGGGCGCGCAGCACGTTGACCACCTGCGCCTGCACCGACACGTCGAGCGCGGAGACGGCCTCGTCGCAGACCACGAACCTGGGCTCGAGCGCGATCGCACGGGCGATGGCCACCCGCTGCCGCTGTCCGCCGGACAGCTCGTGCGGGTACTGGTCGGCGAACGACGCGCCCAGCCCCACCAGCTCGAGCAGGTCCGCCACCGAGCGGTGGTCGCCGTCGGCGACCCGGTGCACCCGGGACGGCTCGGTGAGGATCTGCGCGATGCTCATGCGGCCGTTCAGCGAGTCGTAGGGGTCCTGGAACACCGCCTGGAAGTCGCGACGCGCCCGACGCATCTCCCGGCCCGACAGCGTCGACAGGTCGGTGCCGTCGATCTCGACGCTGCCCGCGGTGGGACGCTCCAGCGCGAGCAGCAGCCGGCCGGTGGTCGACTTGCCGCACCCCGACTCGCCCACCAGCGCGGTCGTCGTCCCCGCGTCCACCTGCAGGTCGACGTCGTCGACCGCGGTGAGGCGGCGCGGTCCGTCGACCGTGCGCACGCGGTAGTGCTTGGTGAGCCCCGTCGCCCGGACGAGGACGTCGGCGCTCACGAGGCCGCCCGGCCGGGGTGCCAGCACGCCACCTGGACGGCGGCACGGTGCGGGCTCGGTGCCAGCTCGGGACGCTCCAGGCAGCGCTCCGTGGCACGGGGGCAGCGGTCCCGGAAGCGGCAGCCGTCGGGCCTGCTGCCCAGCGGTGGCACCCGGCCGGGGATCGTGGGCAGATCGCCGGTCTCGGGCACGTCGGGATCGGGGATCGAGGCCAGCAGCATCGCGGTGTACGGGTGCTGCGGGTCGTCCAGCACGTCGACGACGGTGCCCGACTCGACCACCGAGCCGGCGTACATCACCACGACGGTGTCGGCGGTCTGAGCGACGACGCCCATGTCGTGGGTGATGAACAGGACGGCGGCGTCGCGCGTCGTCTCGCGCAGGACGTCCAGCACCTGCGCCTGCACCGTGACGTCGAGCGCCGTGGTGGGCTCGTCGGCGATGACGACGTCGGGCGAGCCCGCCAGTGCCAGCGCGATCATGGCGCGCTGACGGGTGCCGCCCGACAGCTCGTGGGGCAGCTGCCGGGCCCGCGTGGCGGCGTCGGGGACGCCGACCTGCTCCAGCAGCGAGACCGCACGCGCCAGACGCTCGCGCCGCGACATCGAGGTGTGGATGGCCAGCGACTCGGCGATCTGCGCGCCGATGCGCATCAGGGGGTTCAGTGCGGTCGACGCGTCCTGGAACACCATCGAGATCGACGCTCCGCGCAGGCGTCGCAGCTCGCGCTCGCTCGCACCCACCAGCTGGTGCCCGTCGACCGTGGCCGAGCCGGTGCTCGTGGCCGTGTCGGGCAGCAGGCCCATCAGGGCCAGCGCGGTCGCGCTCTTGCCGCACCCCGACTCCCCCACGAGCGCCACGAGCTCGCCGCGGGCGATCTGCAGCGACACGTCGCTCACCGCGTCGCGGCCCGGGCCGAACGAGACCCCGAGGTCGCGGACGTCGAGCACCGCCTCGGAGCCCGCGGCGCTCACGACCGCACCTCGGGACGGTCGAGCGAGCGCGACGGGTGCCCTGCGGAGACGTCCCGGTGGTGGCTCGCCAGCCTCGCGACCGTGTCGACGTGCAGCCCCGGGTGGTCGAGCACCTCGGCGAGGAGGTCCTCCAGGGGCGACAGCCGTGCCGGGCGTCCGGACAGGAACGGGTGGATGGTGAGCATGCACAGGCTCCCGTGTCGCTCGGCGGCGGCGATCTCGTCGCGCCAGGCGGCGACGAGCGCGTGCGGGAACGCCGGCGGACGGGGGTCGCCCGCGGCGTAGCGGTAGTACGGCGCGTCGTCGGTGGCCCAGTCGACGGGCACCTCGACCAGCCCCTCCACGAGGTACGGACGGTCCTCGCCCATCAGCGAGCTGTCGTACTCCAGCCCGAGCGACCGCAGCACGTCGAAGGTCTCCGGCGTCATCTGCCAGCTGGGCGAGCGGTACCCGGTGGGCGCGCGTCCGGTCAGGCCCTCGAGCTCGGAGGCCGCCCGCTCCAGGGTGTCGCGGAGCTCGGCGGTGGTCAGGTCGGTCGGCGGCTCGTGCAGCCAGCCGTGCAGGGCGATCTCGTGCCCGTCGTCGTGGATGGCGCGCACGGCGTCGGGGTAGGTGCGGGCGATCCAGCCGGGCACGTAGAAGGTGGCCCTCAGCCCGAGGCGGGCGAACGCGGCCAGCACGTTCCACACGCCTCGGTGCGGCCCGTAGCGACGCTGCTCCAGCTCGGCCACGCCGCGCGGAGGCTCCGCACGGGTGCGCCACAGGTGGGGTGACTCGCCGTCGAAGTCGACGGTGACGCACAGGCCGGCGGTGGTGTCCCCGGGCCAGGGGTAGGTGTCCTGCGGGCTCATCGGGTGCCGCTCCCTTCGTGGGACGTCGGGCGCGGGGCCGCGTCGCCGGCCGTGCGCCCGCCGTCGACGGCGATCGTGGCGCCGGTGACGAACGACGCGTCGTCCGAGCAGAGCCAGAGCACCGCCGAGGCCGCGTCGGTGGGGCCGGAGGTGCGTCCGAGCGGGATGCGGGTGAGCATCCGGGCGACGTGCTCGTCGCTGAGGTCGCTGACCTCGCTGCCCGGGGCGAACCCCGGCTGCACGGCGTTGACGCGGACGCCGTCGGCCGCCAGCTCGAGCGCCATCCCCCGGGTGAGCGACTCCACCGCCGCCTTGCTCGCCGCGTAGACCGTGCCGCCGGGCCCGGGGCGGACCGCGGCACCCGAGCTGATGTTGACGATGCTCCCGGCCCGGCCGGCGGCGACCATGCGGGTCGCGGCGTGGCGGGTGAGCTCGAAGACCGCCAGCACGTTGACGTCCAGCACCGTGCGGGCCAGCTCGCGGTCGGTGCCCGTCACCGGCGTGCGCGGGTAGATGCCGGCGTTGTTGACCACGACGTCCGGCGCGTCCCACCGGTCGTCGCACGCTGCGAGCACGGCGTCGACCCCGCCGTCGTCGGCCAGGTCGGCGACCACGTGGTGCGCGCCCAGCGCGGCGGCCAGCGCCTGCAGGGGCTCAGCCCGGCGGTCGGTGAGCAGCAGGTCGGCACCGGCGCCGGCGAACGCCTCGGCCATCCATCGGCCCATCACCCCGCAGGCTCCGGTGAGCACGACGCGGCGGCCGGCGATCTGGGCGGAGTAGTCAAGCACGGGGCTCCTCGGGTCGGAGGCGGGCACGGGTGGCGAGGCTGCGGGTGCGCAGCTCGGCCCGTCGGGCGGGGTCCAGGCCGTCCCGGGCTCGGTCGCCCAGGAGGTTGGCGGCGAGGACGAGCAGGAACAGCGCCAGGCCGGGGAACGTCGCCAGCCACCAGGCGGACGAGATGTACTGCTGGCCGTCGGACAGCATCGAGCCCCACGACGCGGTGGGCGGCTGGATGCCGAGGCCGATGAACGACAGCGACGCCTCGAACAGGACCATCAGACCGAGCTCGAGGGTGGCGACGACGATCGCGACCGGCAGCACCTCGGGCAGCACGTGCCGGGTGACGATCCACCAGCCCGAGGCCCCCACGGAGGTCGAGGCCTGGACGAAGCCGCGCGAACGGGCCTCCAGCACGCTGCCGTAGGCGACGCGGACGTAGCGCGGCCAGCGCACCAGTGCCAGGCACACCACGACGTTGACCAGGCTCGGGCCGAGCACGGCCACGACGAGGATCGCGAGCAGCAGGAACGGGACGGACAGCACCACGTCGGAGACGCGCAGCACCACGGCGGCCACCCAGCCACCGCGCCACCCGGCCAGCAGCGCGAGCCCGACGCCGACCGTGCCCGCCACGAGCACCGCGGCCGCGGCGACGACCAGCGAGATGCGCGTCCCGAAGATCACCCGGCTCAGCACGTCGCGTCCCAGGCCGTCGGTGCCGAGCACGTACAGCCCGTCGCCGTGGCTCCACGGGCCCAGGAGCCGGTAGTTCAGGTCGGTCGCGTTCGGGTCGTGCGGCGCGACGAGCGGCGCCAGCACCGCGAGGAGGACGAAGACCAGGAGCACCGCCCCCGGCACCGCCAGCCCGCGTCCGCGCAGACGGCCCACCGCGGCCGTCACGACGCTCATCGCTGCTCCCCGTCGCCGGTCGCCACGGCGACGCGCGGGTCGATGAACCCGTAGGCCAGCTCGACGAGCAGGTTGATGACGACGTACACGGCCGCGGCGAACAGCACGATCGCCTGGACCACCGGGAAGTCGCGGGCCTGGACCGACTGCACCGTCAGCTGCCCGATCCCGGGCCAGGCGAAGATCAGCTCGGTGACGACGGCGCCGCCGAGCAGGTTCGCCAGCTCGAGGGAGGAGATCGTCAGCACCGGGATCGAGACGTTGCGCAGCAGGTGCCTGCGGACGAGCCGCGAGGTCGAGGCGCCCTTGGAGCGGGCCGTGCGGACGTAGTCGCGGGACAGCTGCTCGAGGATCGCCCCGCGGGTGACGCGCGCGGTGGTCGCCGCCGACAGCGAGGCGAGCGTCACCGCCGGCAGGATCAGCGACGACGGTCCGTCGTACCCCGTGGACGGCAACCAGCGCAGCGTCACCGAGAACACGAGAACGAGCAGGATCCCGGTCCAGAACGCGGGCATCGCCTGACCGACGAGGACGACCGGCATCAGCACCCGCTCCGGCCACCGCCCGCGTCGCAGCGCCATCACGGCACCGCTCGCGACGCCGAGCACCAGCGAGAGCACGAAGGCGGCCACCGCGAGGTTGGCCGTGTAGGGCAGCCGCTCGCCGATCAGCCCGAGCGCGGGGCGGCGCTGCACGTAGGAGTAGCCGAGGTCGCCCTGAACCAGGCCGCGCAGGTAGGTCAGGTACTGCTCCCACAGCGGCGCGTCCAGGCCGAGCTGGCCGCGGAGCCGGTCGATGTCGGCGGCGGTGGCGCCCTGCGGTGCCAGCGCCTGGGCCGGGTCGCCCGACAGCCGCAGCGCGAAGAACACGATGGTGGCGACGCCGAACAGCGTGAGCACCGCCTGGGCGAGACGGGTCAGGCCGTACCGCCAGCGCGCGGCACCGGGCACGCGCACGCCCCGGCGTCCCGGTGCCTGGGCCACCACCGCGGTCACGGGCGCAGCCTCACGTCGGCGAGGAACAGCTGCTCCTGCGCGTTCGGCGTCCAGCGGACCCGTTCGGCGGCCCCGTAGACGGCGTAGTCCTGGAACAGGCCGATCCCGGGGACGTCGCGGGCGAGGATCTGGAAGGCCTGGGCGTACAGGCGGTCGCGGGCCGCGGTGTCCAGCTCGTCGCGGGCGTCGTCGACCAGCCCGTCGAACGTGGGGTTCGACCACGAGCTCCAGATCGTCCCCGTGCGGAACAGCGGGTAGACCACGCCGTCGGCGTCCAGGCAGGCGCACGACCACTTGCCGAACCGCATGCCGCCCCAGCGGTGGGCGGGGTCCTGCACCTTCTTGAGGTAGGTCGGCTGGTCGGTGGCCTCGATCTTCACGGTGAGGCCGACGTCGGCGAGGTTGGCCTGGATCGCCTGCACGATCTGCGGGTTGAACGACGGCGACGTCGCCATCACGACGGTCGCCCCGCGTGCGCCGGCCTTCTCGATGATCCTGCGGGCCTCGTCGGGGTCGTAGCGGCTGTCGGGCAGGGCCTGGGGGTAGCCCGTCGCGAGCGGCGTCAGCACGCTGTTGACCGGCTTTGCCTCGCCGAGCTGCAGGCTGCGGATCAGCGCGCGGTAGTTGATCGCGAGCGCGATCGCCCGCCGCACGTCGACGTCCTCGACCGCGCCACCGTTGATCGTGTTGAACGCGACGTAGGCGACGCGCTCGGTGGGTGTCGAGAGCACCTGCAGGCGGGGATCGCGCTCGACCTCACCGGCGGCGTCGGGCGTCAGCGCGGTGATCAGGTCGGCCTTGCCCGCCTGCAGGTCCGCGACCCGGCTCGCGATGTTCGGCACCGACCGGAACACCGCGGTGCGCACGTCGGGCTCTGGACCCCACCAGTAGGGGTTGGGCTCGAGGCGCACCTCCGAGCCGTTCGTGGCGCCGGCGAGCGCGTAGGGCCCCGAGCCGACCGGCGCCTCGTTGAAGCGCTCGTCCCCCACCCGCTCGACGTACGCGCGCGGCACCACCGACAGCGTCGTCAGGTACGACAGCAGCGTCGGCGAGGGCGCCTTGGTCCGGACGACCAGGGTGTCGTCGCCGTCGGCCGACGCCTCGGCGACGGCCGAGAAGTTCGACAGCTGCTCGCTGCCGAACTGCTTGTCGAGGATCCGGTTCAGGCTGTACGCGGCGTCGTCGGCCCGCAGCGGCGTCCCGTCGCTGAACCGCACGTCGTCGCGCAGGGTGAAGCGCCAGGTGGTGGGATCGACCTGCGTCCACGCGGTCGCGAGCCACGGGACGACCTCGTTGGTCCGTGGGTCGCGGTGCAGCAGCTGGTCGAAGATGTTCCGGTAGACGGTGTAGGAGTCGGTGTCGTACTGCCGGGCCGGGTCGAGGGTGGCCGGGTAGTTCACGATGTCGACCACCACGCTCGACGGGCTGCGCGACTCGCTCGCCGGAGTCAGTCCGCACGCCGTGAGCGCGAGCAGGCACACGGCCAGCAGCGCGCGGACGGTGACGCGTCGGCGGCCCACGGTCAGACCGCCGGCACCGTGGCGTCGCGACCGAGCACGGGGACGTCGTCGATGGGCACGGTGTCGGGATAGATGATGCCGGCCCCGGTGTTGAGGACCACCACCTCGTCGCCCTCGGCGAGCCAGCCGGACTCCCGCAGTCGGCGGGCGGCCACCATGCAGGCCGCGCCCTCGGGGCAGATGAAGGTGCCCTCGGCCGTGGCGAGGTGGACGAGCTCGGCGAGGAGGTCGTCGTCGTCGACGGCCACCGCGCAGCCCTCGCTGCGGCGCACCGCGTCGAGCACCAGGAAGTCGCCGAGGGCCTTGGGCACGTTGATGCCGAACGCCACGGTGGACGAGTCCTCGACCAGGGTGCTCTCGGCCTCGCCCGCCTCCCACGCCCTCACGATCGGGTCGCAGCCACTGGCCTGCACCGCCACCAGGCGCGGGAGGCGGTCGTCGATCCAGCCCAGCTCCTGCATCTCCAGGATCGCCTTGAAGATGCCGATCAACCCGACACCGCCGCCGGCCGGGTAGAGGATGACGTCCGGCACCCGCCAGCCGAGCTGCTCGACGATCTCGTAGCCCATCGTCTTCTTGCCCTCGATCCGGTAGGGCTCCTTGAGGGTCGACACCTCCTGGCAGCCCTCGCGCCCGGCGACCGAGCGCCCGACGACGGCACCGGCGTGGTTGATCAGACCGTCCACGAGGTAGAGGTCGGCGCCGGTCACCTTGCACTCGCGGCGGGTGATCTCGGGGGCGTCGACGGGCATGACGACCAGGCTGCTCATCCCGGCGCGCGCGGCGTAGGTGGACCACGCCGCACCCGCGTTGCCGTTGGTGGGCATCGCCACCGACCTCACACCGAGCTCGCGAGCGCGGGACACGCCGACCGCGGCGCCCCTGGCCTTGAACGAGCCCGTGGGAAGGCCGCTCTCGTCCTTCATGAGCAGGTGGGGCAGGCCGATCGACGGGCCGTACGCGGGCAGCTGCAGCAGCGGCGTCATGCCCTCGCCGAGCGTCGTGACGAACCGGCGGTCGCGCACCGGGAGCAGCTCGCTGTAGCGCCACAGGTCGGGCGGACGGGAGGCGATCTGCTCGGGCGTGACGCTCGCTCGCGCGCGCTCGAGGTCGTACCGCGCCAGCAGTGGGGCGTCGACGGCGCTCAGACCCTGGACGAGGTCGGCGTCGAGACGTTCACCCGTGCGGGAGCACTCCAGGTGCGACAGGGCCGATGCGGTCATGGTCGGGGACTCCAGACGCCTGGGCGAGGGCCCGGGTCGGACGAACCGGACGATCCCTCACTTTGGATCCAAAATGCTCCACGATCAAGACCCGTCCGTCATCTGGACGCCCTCGTCGCGCGGGGCCCGGGCCGTGAAGGCCTCTCCCGACGCCCGCACGTGGTCGCGGGCCAGAGCCTCGGCGGCCGCCGCGTCGCCGCGCTCGACGGCCGACACGAGCGCCGCGTGCTCCCGCATGGCGGCGGCCATCCGTCCGGGCACCTGGGCCGTCTCGGGGGTCGCCAGGCGGGTCTGGCCGACGAGGTTCTCGGCCGCCCGGGTGAGCCGCCGGTTGCCCGACGCGGTCCAGACCAGCCGGTGGAAGGCGAGGTTGACCTCGCTGTAGTCGTCGATGCGCGCCTCGTCGGCGGCGGCGACCTGCAGGTGGTGCAGCCTCCACAGCTCGCGGCAGACCTCGGCGCGGTCGTCACGCGCCGCGATGGTCCGGGCGGCCAGCCCCTCGAGCGCCTCGCGCAGCTCGAAGATCTCGCGCATGTCGGCGTCGTCGATCGACGGCACGAAGTAGCCACGGTTGGTCACGGCGACGAGGAAGCCGTCCCGCTCGAGAGCGGCCAGCGCGGACTTGATCGGTGTGGGTGACAGCCCGAGCCGCTCGGCCAGCGGGCGCACCACCATCTTGGCTCCGGGCGCGACCTCGCCGCGGACGACCATCGCCCGGATCTGCTCGAAGGCACGCCGCGCTGAGGTCTCCTGGTCGGGCGCCATCGGGCCATGATGGCAGCGGGCAGCCGGAGCCGCCCGGTCCCTGACGGCTACCGGGTGGCCTCGACCATCTGGCGCAGCTCCTTCTTCAGGTCGCCGATCTCGTCGCGCAGGCGGGCCGCGAGCTCGAACTGCAGCTCGGCGGCGGCGGCGTGCATCTGGTCGCTGAGGTCCTGGACGAGCGCGGCGAGCTCGGACGCGGCCATGTTGCCGGTGTCGAGACCCTTGCCCTTGAGCTGGCCGGGCACCGGGGCCTTGCCACGCTGCTCGACGCCGCGGCTGCCGACCAGCTTCTCGGTGTCGGCGTCCTCGCGGGCGAGCATGTCGGTGATGTCGGCGATCTTCTTGCGCAGCGCCGTGGGCGTGATGCCGTGCTCGAGGTTGTAGGCCACCTGCTTCTCGCGGCGCCGGTTGGTCTCGTCGATCGCCAGCTCCATCGACGGCGTGATCGAGTCGGCGTACATGATCACCTGGCCCGAGACGTTGCGGGCCGCACGGCCGATGGTCTGGATCAGGGAACGGCCCGAGCGCAGGAAGCCCTCCTTGTCGGCGTCGAGGATCGCCACCAGGCTCACCTCGGGCAGGTCGAGACCCTCGCGCAGCAGGTTGATGCCGACCAGGACGTCGTACTCGCCCATGCGCAGCTCGCGCAGCAGCTCGACGCGTCGCAGCGTGTCGACCTCGCTGTGCAGGTACCGGGTGCGCAGCCCGGCCTCGAGCAGGTAGTCGGTGAGGTCCTCGGACATCTTCTTGGTGAGCGTGGTGACCAGGACGCGCTCGTTCTTCTCGACGCGGTCGCGGATCTCGCCGATGAGGTCGTCGATCTGGCCCTTGGTGGGCTTGATGACGACCTCGGGGTCGACCAGGCCGGTCGGGCGGATGATCTGCTCGACGTAGTCGTCCTTGGCCTTGGCCATCTCGTAGGGGCCGGGGGTGGCCGACAGGTACACGGTCTGGCCGATGCGGGTGAGGAACTCCTCCCACTTCAGCGGCCGGTTGTCCATCGCGCTGGGCAGCCGGAAGCCGTGCTCGACCAGGGTGCGCTTGCGCGACATGTCGCCCTCGTACATCGCGCCGATCTGCGGGATCGTCACGTGCGACTCGTCGACGATCAGCACGAAGTCGTCGGCGAAGTAGTCGAGCAGGCAGTTGGGAGCCGAGCCGGGCTGGCGGCCGTCCATGTGGCGCGAGTAGTTCTCGATGCCCGAGCACGAGCCGACCTGGCGCATCATCTCGAGGTCGTAGGTGGTGCGCATGCGCAGCCGCTGGGCCTCGAGCAGCTTGCCCTCGCGCTCCAGCTCGGCGAGCCGCTCGGCGAGCTCGACCTCGATCGACTCGATCGCCTGCTCCATCGTGTCGGGGCCGACGGTGTAGTGCGTGGCCGCGCCGACGTAGAGCTCGTCCTCCTCGCTGAGCACCTCGCCGGTGAGCGGGTGCAGCGTCATCAGCCGCTCGATCTCGTCGCCGAAGAACTCCACCCGCACCGCGAGCTCCTGGTACACGGGGAAGATCTCGAGCGTGTCGCCGCGGACGCGGAAGGTGCCGCGCGTGGCGGCGAGGTCGTTGCGCGCGTACTGGGCGGTGACGAGCGTGCGCAGCAGCGTGTCGCGGTCGTGCTCCTTGCCCACCTTGAGGTGGATCATGCGGTCGTTGTACTCCTGGGCCGAGCCCAGGCCGTAGATGCACGACACCGTGGCCACGACGATGACGTCGCGGCGCGTCAGCAGGTTCCAGGTGGCCGAGTGACGCAGCCGCTCGACCTCCTCGTTGATCGAGGAGTCCTTCTCGATGTACGTGTCCGTCTGGGGGACGTACGCCTCGGGCTGGTAGTAGTCGTAGTACGAGACGAAGTACTCGACGGAGTTCTGCGGGAACAGCCCGCGCAGCTCGTTGGCGAACTGCGCCGCGAGCGTCTTGTTGGGCTGCATGACGAGCATCGGCCGCTGGACCTTCTCGGCGAGCCAGGCGACGGTGGCCGTCTTGCCGGTACCGGTGGCACCGAGCAGGACGACGTCCTGCTCGCCGGCGTTGATCCGCTCGGCGAGCTGCTCGATGGCACGCGGCTGGTCGCCGGCGGGCTGGTAGTCGGAGACGACGTGCAGGGGCGCCACCTGACGCTGGACGGTCGACGTGCTCATGCCACGAGCCTACGACCGGCCACCGACAGAAGCCGGACGCGTGACCGGCGCCCTAGTCTGCGCAGGTGCACGACACCACCCGCGAGCGCCTGCTCGCCGCCTGGGAGCGCGAGCTGGGCGCCCCCGCGCGTCCTGGCACCACGGCCGTCGAGGGGCCTTCGGGCGCCGCCGTCGTCCTCGTCCACGCCGGCTCGACGCGGGCGCGCGTGCCCGCCGCGTGGGTGCCTGCCGCGTCGGCCGCCGACGCGGTCTCGCTGCTCTCGCCCGCCTGGTGGAAGGCCCTGCCCGGCCCCAGCGTGCACGTGGTGGGCCCGAGCGTCCTGGCCGTCCGCGACCTCTGGGACGACGGTCCGCAGCCTGCCCTCGTCGAGCAGGTGCCGCCGTGGCGCCTCGGTGGGCTGCGCCGCGAGGTGGGCGACGCCGACTGGGTCGCGTCCGGCCTCGCCGGCGACGACGTGGAGCTGGCGTTCGCGCGGTTCGCCGAGCCGGTCGAGCCGAGCCCGTGGGCCCACCGCGTGACCGAGGCCGCGCGCCGCACGGTCGTCTCGGCGGCCGCCGTCCTCACCCCGTGGGACGGCGTCCCCGTCGACGTCGGCGTGCTCGTCGACCCCGCCTACCGGGGGCACGGCCACGGGCTCGAGGTCGCGTCCGCGGCGACCCGCTTCGCGGTCACCGAGCACGGCCTCGCCCGCTGGCGCTGCCCGGAGTCCGACGCCGCGTCCGTGGCCCTGGCCACCCGGCTGGGCTTCGAGCCGGTCGCGCGCGTGCTGGTCGTCACCGCGTCCTGACGGGGTCGACCAAACACCACGTTCACGTGGTAGTTGGTCCGAAGCACGGGAGATCTTCCGTGCTTCGGCACATCTGCCGTGCGCGGGCACCCCCGCGGCGACGATCGGGCCGCTCCGTCTCCACATCCCGCCCCGCTCGCCCGGTCCGTCCACAGGTGGCGACGTCGCGCGGCACCTCGGCGGCCCGAGGACCCAAGGTCTGGGCACCACTCACCCGAACCGAGGAGCTCCCGTGCCCCGTCGTCCCCGTCCCACCCTCGTCGCGCTCGCCGCCGCCGGCGCCCTCGCCGTGCCCGCCGTCGGCATCGCCCACGCGGCCACGACGCCCAACCCCACGACCACCCAGGTGACGGTCGCCGACCGTGACGACACCGAGGGTCCGCTCGACGTGCAGCAGGCCGTGCACGTCCTGCGCAGCGACGACACCGTCGTCTACAAGATCAGGACCTACACCCCGTTCGACGTCGGCGACCTGTCGCGCACCAAGCGGACCGTGGTGATCGAGCTCGACACCGACGGCGAGCCCGGGTCCGAGCGCAACATCCGGGTCAGCGCGCCGGCGGGCAGGCTGCGTGCCGAGCTGATCTCGAACGCCACCCGCGAGACCATCAAGCCCGTCGCGGTGCAGCTGCTCGGCAAGCGGACGCTGCGCTTGTCGGGGCCGCGCGCCGACATCGGCGCGCGCAAGTACTTCTGGGTCACCACCTACCACTTCGGCGGCGACCCGATCACCCGGCAGGACGTGGTGCCCGACCGCGGCTGGATCCGTCAGCGGTGACACGTCCGGCCTGACCGGTCAGGCGTCCCCGTCGTCGCGGGCGCGGCGCCGCTCGCGGTTGTGCCGCCGCAGCTGGGGCAGGAAGAACGAGGCCACGAGCACCGCCCCGACCCCGATGCCCAGCGCGAGGCGGGAGGTGCCGGTGTCGCGTCCCTCGGACGCAGGGGCCGTGTCGGGCGCGGAGGTCGTCGGCGAGGCCGACGGGCTCGGCGCCGGTGTCGGCTCGGCCGTCCCCCGGCCGAGCGGGGTGGCGGGTCCGAGCGCCGACTGCGCGGCGGCGAGCGCCTCGTCGCTGACCTCGCGGGTGCCGTCGCACCTCGTGGTGGTGAGGTCGCCGTCGGTGGTGCGGGCGAGCACGAGGTACTGGCGCTCGTCCTGCCACGCCACCGGCGACGCGGGGTCGCGGCCGTCGACGACCACGACGGACCCCGGGCTGCCGGCGTACACGTCCGACACCCGCAGGCGCGCGATCTCACCACGCCGGTCGGTGACCGTGCCCACGAACGCGACGTCTGCGCGGCTGGCCAGCTCGGCGACGTCGTCGGTGGCGCACGCGGCCGCAGCCGCGGCGGACGGCGCGAGCACCGGTCCGAGGGCGGCCAGCACCACCGCCGCGGGGACCGATCGCCATGCTCGTGCCACGCCTGCTCCCTGCCTCGTCCGCCCGATCCACGGTGGGACGCGGGGTGGGCCACCATGGTTCCATGCTGCTCGCGCGACTGGCCGCCTGCTCCGAGGCCCTGGCGTCGACGTCGTCCCGGCTCGCCAAGCGAAGGCTGGTGGCCGAGGTGGTCGCCGAGGCCACGCCCGACGAGGTGCCGCTCGCGGTCTCCTACCTGTCCGGCTCGCTGCTGCAGCGTCGTACCGGCGTGGGCTGGGCGTCGTTGCGCGACCTGCCAGCCCCGGTGGACGAGCCGCAGCTCGACGTGCTCGAGGTGGACGCGGCGTTCGACGCACTGTCCCGGTTCTCGGGGCCGGGCTCCAGCGCCACCCGGGCCGACGCCGTCCGCGACCTGTTCGCCCGGGCCACCGCGTCGGAGCAGCGCTACCTCGTGGCGCTGGTCTCGGGCGAGGTGCGCCAGGGGGCGCTCGAGTCGGTCGCGCAGGACGCCGTCGCCGAGGCCCACGGCGTCGCCGCGCCTCGTGTCCGGCGGGCGGCGATGCTGCTGGGGTCGACGGTCGAGGCCGCGCGGCTGCTCGCCACCGAGGGTCCTGAGGCGCTCGACGCGGTCCGGCTCCAGGTGGGCACACCCGTCAGCCCGATGCTGGCCGCCACGGCGGCCGATCCGCAGGCCGCCGCCGACAAGGCCGGCCTGCCCGCCCTCGTCGACGCCAAGCTCGACGGCATCCGCGTGCAGGTGCACCGCGACGGCGACTCGGTGCGGCTGTGGTCGCGCAGCCTCGACGAGCTCACCGACCGCCTGCCCGAGGTGGTCGACGTCGTCCGCGCCCTGCCCCAGCAGCGGCTCGTCCTCGACGGCGAGGTGATCGCCCACCGCGACGACGGCACGCCCGAGGCGTTCCAGGTGGTGGCGTCACGCACCGCCAGCCAGGTCGACGTCGCCGAGGCGCGCGAGCGGACACCCGTCCGCCTCTGGGTCTTCGACCTGCTGCACCTGGACGGGCGTGACCTGATGGACGAGCCGCTCGAGGTCCGCGTCGCCGAGGCCGGACGGGTGCTGCCGGCGGACCTGCTCGTCGAGCGACGCCTCGTGGACGACGTCGACGCGCTGCGCGAGGTGTTCGAGGACGCCGTGGCCCGCGGGTACGAGGGCGTGGTGGTCAAGCGTCCCGACGCGCCGTACGCAGCCGGGCGGCGCGACAGCGGCTGGGTCAAGGTCAAGCCGCGACACACCCTCGACCTCGCCGTGGTGGCGGCCGAGTGGGGCCACGGTCGCCGCACCGGCGTGCTGTCGAACCTGCACCTGGCCGCCCGCGCCGACGACGGAGACGGCTGGGTGATGCTGGGCAAGACGTTCAAGGGCCTGACCGACACGGTCCTGGCCTGGCAGACCGAGCAGCTGCTCGCCCGCGAGGTCCGGCGCACGGCCGGCACCGTCCACGTCGACCCGCCGCTCGTCGTCGAGATCGCCATCGACGGGCTCCAGGACTCGACCCGCTACCCCGGCGGCGTCGCCCTGCGCTTCGCCCGCGTCCTGCGGTACCGCGACGACCTCGGTCTCGACGACGTCGACACGCTCGCGACGGTGCGTGCACTGCGCGGCGGCTGAGGTCAGGGAGCGAGCCCGGAAGCCCGGTCCAGGTGGGCGTGCGGGTCGCGGACGGCGTCGGGGACGGGCGCTCCGGTCAGTCGGGGCATGGACCGGCTCGCCGCGGGCCACCTGCTGGTCCGGAGCGCCTCGCGGGCCTGGTCGAGCCCACGCACCGCGGCGAGCGAGTCGGTCCGCGCCGCGTACCCGAGCCGCACGTTGTCCCAGTAGTCGTCGACGGTGTCGAACAGCGTCGCGGCGATCTGGCCCACCTGGCCGAGCATGGCCCACGCGTCCTCGCGGTCGAGGTAACCGGCGACGAACCCGCCGCGGACGACGTCGACCAGCTCGCGGAGGTCTTCTCCCCAGAGCAGGACCGGTGGCCTGTCGCCCCTCGCGTGCGTGCACGCCAGCACGTCGACGTTGCTCGTGCCGGTGAGCCCGGCTATCCGGGTGACCACCGCGTCGTTGCCGTCGCGGACCGCGCGCAGGAACGACAGCGACCACGAGTCGGTGTCGAGCCGGTCGAGGACGTAGAGCCGCAGCGAGTCCTCGCCGGTGATCCGGTAGGCCGAGTCGAGGTGGTCGCGCACCTTCGACAGTCGGGCCATCGGCATCGTCGGCCACGGTGTGCCGGCCTCACCGTCCTTCCACCGGGCACGCAGCCGAGGGTCGAGCACCGCCCACGAGGGGTGGTCCTCGAGCGAGTCGTTCCAGCCACCCACCTCGTAGTCGGTGACGGACGCGAGGGCGAGCAGGTCGCGCTGGCGCTCGCTCACGACGGGTGCGTCCGACGCCGCCAGGTAGGCGTCCTGGTCCCGGCGCGGGCCGGACCCGTCGACGTAGACGTGCCACGCCCCCACGACGGCCACGGCCAGCACCCACAGCAGGAGCTGGACGTCGTACCGGTGGGCGGCGGGCACCACGTCGAGCAGGACGGCGAGCTTGGCGGTGAGGCCGCTGACGAAGAGGCAGGCCAGGACGATCCAGCCGCGTCGCAGGAACCGCGATCGTCCGCCGTCGCGGACGGCTGTCCCGGCCTCGACGTACCGCCGCCTGAACCGCACCGGGTGCTCGGTCTCCCCGACCTGGTTCTGACGACCCCTGCCCGCCGTCCTCGTGCTGCTGCGCTCCATCGATCCCCCTCGCCGGACGCCCGCGACCACGATCGGCCCGCCGGACGTCGACCTGAGGGTAATGGGCGTCACGGGCCGGTGTGGGCTGGACGGGGAAAGGAAAGGGAGGTCCTAGGATGAACCGGTGGCCTCACAGGAACAGGACCAGCCGGTCCGACGCAGGACCGGAGCCATCGCCGCGCGCCGTCGCGAGCGCGAGGAGGAGATCCTCGCCGCCACCCGCGAGCTGTTCGACGCCGCCGGCGTGCGCGACGCGCAGATCGAGGACATCGCCAACGCCGTCGGCATCAACCGCGCGATCATCTACCGGCACTTCTCCGGCAAGGAAGAGCTCTTCGCGCTGACGCTCGTGGGATACCTCGAGGAGATCACCGCCGCGATGCAGTCGGCGGACGACCCTCAGGCGTCGCCGTCGGAGCGGTTGGCGAGCGTCAGCGGGGCGTTCCTCGACTACGGTCAGCGCTACCCCGCCTTCGGCGACTGCGCCCTGGCGCTGCTGCGCCGCCCCGGCGACGAGCTGCTGCTCGACGTCAGCGAGGCGGCGATGATGCGCCTCGGACAGGGCATGGTGGGCGCCATCGGGTCGTTGGTGACCGTCCTCGAGGCCGGTCAGGCCACCGGCGAGTTCGCCCAGCGCGACCCCTACCTGCTGGCCAACGTGCTCTACGCCCAGGCTCTCGGTGCCCTCCAGCTCGGCCGCAACCAGATCGCCGTCAGCGGCGACGACGAGGGCTCGCCGGAGATCCACCGCGTCTCCTTCGACCAGGTCAGGACCTACCTGGTCGAGGCCGCCCTGGTGATGGCCACCGGCCCCCGCCCCGCCTGAACCTCCCCCATCAGCCGCCGAGGTACGCGAAAGGCACCACCGCAGACGCTGCGGTGGTGCCTTTCGCGTACCTCGACGGCGGGTGGTGGGGCGGGTCAGCGCTCCAGGATGGCGGTGACGCCCTGGCCGCCGGCGGCGCAGATGGAGATGACGCCGCGACCCTTGCCCTTCTCGGCGAGCAGCTTGGCCAGGTTGGCGATGATGCGACCGCCGGTGGCGGCGAAGGGGTGACCGGCCGCGAGCGACGAGCCGGCGACGTTGAGCTTGGACCGGTCGATCGAGCCGAGCGGCGCGTCCAGGCCGAGGCGCTCCTTGCAGAAGATCGGGTCCTCCCACGCCTTCAGCGTCGAGAGCACCTGCGACGCGAACGCCTCGTGGATCTCGTAGAAGTCGAAGTCCTGCAGGGTCAGGCCGTTGCGCTCGAGCATCCGCGGCATCGCGTACGCCGGCGCCATGAGCAGCCCCTCGCCCCCGTGGACGTAGTCGACCGCGGCGGTCTCGTAGTCGGTGAAGAACGCGAGCGGCTTCCAGCCCTTGGACTTGGCGTACGACTCCGAGGCCAGCAGCACCGCGGACGCGCCGTCGGTGAGCGGGGTGGAGTTGGCGGCCGTC
This sequence comes from Solicola agrisoli, assembly GCF_049059935.1. NCBI lineage: Bacteria > Bacillati > Actinomycetota > Actinomycetes > Propionibacteriales > Nocardioidaceae > Solicola > Solicola agrisoli. Next base: position 50,600 of record NZ_JBMGQR010000013.1, read on the forward strand.
ATCGTCGCGGCGGGCCCCTTGCCGAAGACCGGCTTCAGCGTCGACAGCTTCTCGACGCTCGAGTCGGCGCGCAGGTTCTGGTCGCGGTCGAGGCCCAGGAACGGCGTGACCAGGTCGTCCTCGAACCCGCGCTCGTAGGCCGCGGCGAGGTTGTGGTGCGAGGCCACGGCGAGCTCGTCCTGGTCCTCGCGCGAGATCTCCCACTCGACGGCGGTGAGCGCCTGGCTCTCGCCCATCGACAGGCCGGTGCGGGGCTCGGAGTTCTGCGGGATGGCCGGCACCAGGTGCGCGGGACGGACGCGGGCCAGCACCGCGAGGCGGGCCTGCAGCGTCTTGGCGCGGTTGGCGTCCAGCAGGATGCCGCGCAGCTTCTCGCCGACGGCGATGGGCGCGTCGGACGTGGTGTCCGAGCCACCCGCGATGCCGACCTCGATGCGTCCGAGGGCGATCTTGTTGGCCACCTGGATCGCGGCCTGGATGCCGGTGTCACAGGCCTGCTGGATGTCGTAGGCCGGGGTGTCGGGTGACAGCACCGAGCCGAGGACGGCCTCGCGGGTGAGGTTGAAGTCCTTGCTGTGCTTGAGCACGGCGCCGGCGACGACCTCGCCGACGCGCTCGCCCTCCAGGCCGTAGCGGGTGGCCAGACCGTCGACGGCGGCGGTCAGCATGTCCTGGTTCGAGGCGTGGCTGTAGACCGTGTTCGAGCGGGCGAACGGGATCCGGTTGCCGCCGATGACGGCCACTCGCTGCGCCGGGGACGGCTGGGCGGGCGTCTTGGCCTTGGTGGTCGAAGTCTGGGCCATGAGGGCTCCTCGTGATCTCGGTGCGGGGCTCGTTCGGCGTTGCCAGCGCCACACCCGCGGGTGTGGACTGCCTGGTGCCACCACGTTACAGTCGCAGAAGAGTTTCAGATACCGTCGGTATTCGAGAGATGGGACACACCCGATGAGCGACCGCTACCAGGCCCTGGCCCACAGCACGATCGGCAGGCTCGTGGTCAAGAACCTCGGGCTGCCCGACCCGCCGACCCTCGACCGGTGGGCGCCGGGCTCCCCCGTCGTCGACGGCACCGTCCTCGTCGGCGCCGCCCCCGGCAGCACGCTGGGCGACAAGCTGGTGCACGCCCTCGGCGAGCTGGGCGTCACCACCGCCACCACCCGTCTCGACGGCGAGCGCTACAAGGCGCTCGTCCTCGACGCCACCGGCATCGACACCACGGCCGGCCTCGCCGCCATCCCGGAGTTCTTCCAGCCGGTGCTGCGCAGCCTGCGCTCCAGCGCCCGCGTGCTCGTGGTCGGCACCCCGCCCGCCGAGGCCGACGACGACGCCCGCGCGATCGCCCAGCGCTCCCTCGAGGGCCTCACCCGCTCGCTCGGCAAGGAGATCGGCGGCGGCTCGACGGTCAACCTCGTCTACGTCGCCGACGGCGCGCACGACGCCCTGCGCTCGACGCTCGAGTTCCTGCTGTCGCCCAAGTCGGCGTACGTCTCGGGGCAGGTCGTCCGCGTGGGCACCGCCGGCGTCACCGAGGCCGCGACCGTCGACGACGCGCTGACGCCGCTCGCCGGCAAGGTCGCGCTCGTCACCGGCGCCTCGCGCGGGCTCGGCCTGGCGATGGCGCGCACGCTGCACCGCGACGGTGCGCACGTCATCGGGCTCGACATCCCCCAGCTCGCCGGTGAGCTGCAGACGCAGATGGCCGAGATCGACGGCGACACCATCGCCCTCGACATCACCGCCAAGGACGCCCCGCAGCGTATCGCCCGCCACGTCAGCACCAAGACGTTCACCAAGAAGCACGGCGCGGGCCTCGACGTCCTGGTGCACAACGCCGGCGTCACCCGCGACAAGCGGCTGCGCAACATGAAGACCGACATCTGGGACTCGGTGATCGACATCAACATCGGCGCCCCCCAGCGCATCACCGCCGAGCTCCTCGACCAGGACCTGCTCAAGCCCAACGCGAGCGTCATCGGCGTCTCGTCCATCGCGGGCATCGCCGGCAACAACGGCCAGACCAGCTACGCGACGTCCAAGGCGGCGGTGATCGGCTTCGTCGACGAGCTCGCACCCCGGGTGGCGGGCAAGGGCATCCGCGTCAACGCGGTCGCGCCGGGCTTCATCGAGACCGACATGGTCAAGACGATCCCGTTCGCCATCCGCGAGGCCGGACGTCGGATGAACTCGATGGCGCAGGGCGGTCAGCCCGTCGACGTCGCCGAGGCCGTCGCCTGGTACGCCAACCCCGGCTCGTCGGCGGTGTCGGGCAACGTCGTGCGCGTCTGCGGCCAGAGCCTGCTGGGCGCCTGATGGCCACCCGCACGCTCGACGGCGCCCCGTCCACCCTGCCCCTCTACCTGCGCGCGGCGCTCCCGGCGCTGCCGGTGGTGGGCTCGCTGCCGGGCGTGCGGCACGCGTCGGGCGACGTGCCCGACCTGACCCTGCGGCGCGAGGGCGTGGGCACCGACGTCCGCGCGCTCAGCGACTACGCCAAGGTCTGCGGCTTCTCGCTCGGCTCGGAGCTGCCGGTCACCTACCCGCACATGGCCGCGTTCGCGCTGCACCTGCAGCTGATGTGCGACACCGCGTTCCCGTTCGCCCCGATGGGCCTGGTGCACCTGCGCAACACGATCGTCCAGCACCGCCCGATCGGCACCGGCGAGAGGTTCGAGGTCGAGGTGCGCGGCGCGCGCCTGCGTCCCCACCCCAAGGGCCGGCTGGTCGACATCGACACCTCGGTGACGGCGTCGGGAACGCTGGTGTGGGAGGAGGTCACCACGCTGCTGGCCCGCGGGTCGGGTCGTGGGGACGAGGAGACCGCGCCGCCGCTCGACGGCGTCGAGGCGCCCGTCGGGTCCACCCGGTGGCGCCTGCCCGCCGACCTCGGTCGTCAGTACGCGGCCGTCTCCGGCGACCGCAACCCGATCCACCTCTACCAGGTGACGGCCAAGGCCTTCGGGTTCCCGCGGCAGATCGCGCACGGCATGTGGACCAAGGCGCGCGCCCTCGCCGCGCTGCAGGGACGCCTGCCCGACGCGGTCCGCGTCGACGTGGAGTTCCGCAAGCCCGTCCTGCTGCCCACCACGGTGCAGCTCGGCACGTCCACGGACGGCGACGCCACCACGTTCGGCGTCACCAGCACCCGCGGCGACCGGACGTCGACGCACCTCGTGGGGCGCGCCACCCCCGCCTAGGATGACGTCGAGCCGTCAGGGCGAGTCGATCGGGGACGACGTGCAGGATCCGCACCGCACACTGGTGGCCGGTCTCGGTGCGGGTGCGTTCGTCCTGTCGGTGGCGAGCGTGGGCCTGCGGCTCGGTTGGCAGGCGACGACGGTGACTGCGGTGTTGGTCGTGGTCGCGACCGCCATCCTGGCCTGGACAGGGTTCCGGCTCCGCTGGCTCGCCCTGGTCTGGGTCCCCGCAGCCGCCTTCCCCGTGTCCGTGTACCTGGGCGGCGCCACCTGGTCGTGGGTCCTGCACGACACCCAGGGCGTCACCCTGCCGGAGATCACCCTCGGGCTGGTGCTGGGGGTCTGGTACACCGGGCTCCTGCTCGGACCCTGGGTGCTCGCGACGGCCGTGCTGCGCCACCTGCTCAGCACCCCCTCCACCCGACCGAGCTACGACCTCGACGAGCTGCACTCCTGACGCGAGCGCGTCAGCGCTTGCGGGAGGGGTCGACGGGGCGGACCAGGCCCTCCTGGGCGACGCTGGCGACCAGCGTGCCGTCCTGGGCATAGACGTTGCCGGTGGCGAACCCGCGCGCGCCCGAGGCCGACGGCGACGTCTGGTCGTAGAGCATCCACTCGTCGGCCCGGATGTCGCGGTGGAACCACACGGCGTGGTCGAGCGAGGCGGCCTGCACCTTGCTCGAGCCGATGATGACGCCGTGCGGCACCAGCGCCGAGCCGAGCAACGTGAGGTCGCTGGCGTAGGTGAGCACGGCGGCGTTGAGCGCGGGGTCGTCGCCGGCGGGCATCTGGCCGTTGCCGCGGAACCACAGCCGCTGGACGGCCGGCACGTGCTCGCGGTCGGCGCCACCCTCGGGGCGGTTGTCGCCCACGTAGCGCACCTCGAGCGCGGCCCACTCCTCGCGCCAGCGACGGGCGCGCTCGCCGTCGGCGGCGCCGAACAGCTGGTCGAGGGTGAGCGAGTCCTCCACCTTGGGCACGTCGGGCATGACGTCCTGGTGGTCCCAGCCCGGCTCCTCGCGGTGGAACGACGCCGTCAGGTAGTAGATGATCTCGCCGTGCTGGCGCGCCGAGACCCGGCGCGTGCTGAAGGAGCCGCCGTCGCGGATGCGCTGCACGTCGTAGACGATCGGGATCGCCGGGTCGCCGCCGAGGATGAAGTACGAGTGCAGCGAGTGCACGCGACGACCTGCGTCGACGGTGGCCGACGCCGCCATCAGGGCCTGCGCGGCCACCTGCCCGCCGAACACGCGCACCAGCGCGGAGTCGCGGGGCTGCGTGCCGCGGTAGAGGTCCACCTCGAGCTGCTCGACCTCGAGCAGCTCGACGAGCTCGTCCAGGGAAGAAGGCATGGCAGGGATCCTGTCATGCCCGGGGACGTGCGTGGTGGCAGGTCAGTCGCGGTCGTCCGGGCGGTCCATGCGGGCGAGGAAGCGCTCGAACTGCTGCCCGAGCTCGTCGGCGCTGGGGATCTCCTCGTCGTCGGCGAGCAGGGAGTCCTCGGCGCCGCGGGTGAACACGTCGTACTGCTGCTCCAGCCCGGCGAGCACCGCGCCGCCGTCCTGCTCGGCGATCTGCTTCTCGATGTCGGCGAGCGTGTCGGCCTGCTTGAGCCGCAGCGGCTCGAGGTCGAGCTGCAGGCCGGTGCGGTGCGAGAGCGCCTCGAGCAGCGAGATCGCGGCCGTCGGGTAGTCGATCTGCGCCAGGTACTGCGGCACGTGCACCACGTAGCCGACGGCGTCGTGGTCCCACTCCCCCAGCCGGCGCTCGAGCAGGGCCTGCGCGCTGCCGGGCACGACGAGCTGGCCGGACCACAGGTTCTTGCGGTCGACGAGGTCGGGGCGCGTGGCGTGCGAGGTGATCATCAGCGGACGGGTGTGCGGCACGCCCATGGGGACGGCGCCGAGACCCACCGAGAGCGAGACGTCGAAGGCGTCGACGACGTCGTGGACCTCGCCGACGAACTGCTCCCAGCGGTAGTCGGGCTCGGGACCGGTGAGCAGCAGGTACGGCGTGCCGGCGGCGTCGTGCTGCAGCCGGACGTCGAGGCGCGGGGCGTCGTACGAGGTGTACGCGTCGCGGTCGAACACCATCGGGGGACGACGGGCGCGGTAGTCGTAGAAGTCGTCGACGTCGAAGGACGCGACGACGGGGGCGTCGTCCTCGGCCAGGTGCTGGGCGGCCAGGCGCGGCGCGGAGCCGGCACCGAGGAACCCGTCGAGCGCGTGCACCAGCACCGGACGCGTCCCGGGCGGCAGCAAGCCGTCCGTGGGGTCGTCGTCCTTGCCGCCGCGGGAGAAGTACTGCGAGAACCTGCTCATCACGCCTCTCCCAACGCATCTGCAGGCGAAGCGATTCCGCCGTGCCCCCAGCCTACTGCGAGACCTCCCCGCGCTCGCGCTGGCCGAGGCGGCTGTGCTGGCGGCCGTACGCGAAGTACACGACGATGCCGAGCGCCATCCAGATCAGGAACCGGATCCAGGTCTCGCCCTCGAGGTTGAGCATCAGGTAGACGCACAGGATGGTGGCGAGCGTCGCCACGACCGCCACCGCGGGCACGCGGAACGCGCGCGGCAGGTCGGGGTGCGTGCGGCGCAGGATGACCACGCCGATGCTCACCAGCGTGAAGGCGAACAGGGTGCCGATGTTCACCAGCTTGGCCAGCTCGCCCAGCGGCACGAAGCCCGAGATGGCGGCGACGGCGACGCCCGTGATGAGGGTGATCCGGTACGGCGTGCCGAACTTGGGGTGGGTGCGGGCCAGGCCGCGCGGCAGCAGGCCGTCGCGCGCCATCGCGAACGCGACGCGGGTCTGGCCGAGCATCAGGATCATCACCACGACGGTCAGGCCGATGCAGGCGCCGATCGCGATGATGTTGCCCATCCAGGTCAGACCGACGGCGTCGAACGCGGTGGCGAGCGGTGCACCGTCCTCGGCGTCGATCTCGCGGTAGTCCTGCATGCCGGTGATGATCAGACTGACCGCCATGTAGAGCACGGTGACGATGGCCAGCGAGCCCAGGATGCCGATCGGGACGTCGCGCTGGGGGTTCTTGACCTCCTCGGCGGTGGTGGCCACCACGTCGAAGCCGATGAACGCGAAGAACACGAGCGCGGCGGCCGAGATGACGCCGGCCAGGCCGTAGGTGGCGGGCTCGATGCCGAGGATGGTCTGGATCAGCGGGGTGTCGAGGAAGCCGCCGCCCGTGCCGTCCGAAGGCTGCGACGGCGGGATGAACGGCGTCCAGTTGCTCACCGAGACGTAGCCGACGCCCGCGACGATGACGAGCGCGACCACGGCCAGCTTGATCGCGACGACCACCTGGTTGAAGACGCTGGAGAACTTGATGCCGCCGATCAGGATGCCCATCACGAGCAGCGAGATGACGATGGCGGGCAGGTCGACGACGCCGTCGCCCGACGCCGACTGCAACGACGCCGGCAGCGCGAACGGGGTGCCGTCCAGGAGCGTGTTGAGGTAGCCCGAGAAGCCCGAGGCGAGCGCGGCCGAGCCGATGGTGAACTCGAGCACCAGGTCCCAGCCGATGATCCAGGCGATCAGCTCGCCGAACGTGGCGTAGGAGAACGTGTAGGCGCTGCCGGCGACGGGCACCGTCGAGGCGAACTCGGCGTAGCAGAGCGCCGCGAGCCCGCACGCGAGCGCCGCGATGAGGAACGACAGCGCGATCGCCGGACCGGCGTTGGTCTTGGCGACCTGACCGGTGATGACGAAGATGCCGGCGCCGATGATGACGCCGACGCCGAAGACCACGAGGTCGAGCGCCCCGAGGTTCTTCTTGAGCTGGTGCTCCGGCTCCTCGGTGTCCTTGATCGACTGCTCGACCGACTTCCTGCGCATGACGCTCCCGCTGCTCATGAGCGGGAGACTATGAGACGCGGACGCCCCGGCGCGACTCTCAGAGGTGCGCGAGCGTGTCGGCCAGGACGGCCGGCGGGGTGAGTCCGACGCGCTCGAGGATCTTGTCGCGCTTGGCGTGCGTCAGGAACTCCTGCGGCACGGCGTGGACGCGCACCGGGGTGGTGACGTCGGCGTCCGACAGCGCCTGGGTGACCATCGACCCGACTCCGCCGACGCGGCCGTTGTCCTCGAGGCAGACGACGAGGTCGTGCTCGCGCGCGAGGTCGACGATCGAGGCGTCGACGGGCTTGACCCAGCGGGGGTCGACGACGGTGCTGCGGTGGCCGGCGTCGTGCAGGCCCACGCCGACCGCGAGGCCGGTGGGCACCATCGAGCCGACGGCGACGACGAGCACGCGCGGGTCGACGTCGCGGCGCAGGACGTCGGTGGTGCCGACCCGCTCGAGGGCCGGGACGTCGTCGGGCACGGGGGTCTTGGCGTAGCGGATGACGGTGGGCGCGTCGTCGACGTCGACGGCCTCGCGCAGCAGCTCGCGCAGCTGCGACCCGTCGCGCGGTGCCGCGAGGCGCAGGCCGGGCACGAGGTTCATGATCGACAGGTCCCACATGCCGTTGTGGCTCGCGCCGTCGTCGCCGGTGACGCCGGCGCGGTCGAGCACGAACGTGACGCCGCAGCGGTGCAGGGCGACGTCGAGGAGCACCTGGTCGAAGGCGCGGTTGAGGAAGGTGGCGTAGACGGCGAAGACCGGGTGCAGCCCACCCATCGCGAGGCCGGCGGCGCTCGTGACGGCGTGCTGCTCGGCGATGCCGACGTCGAAGACGCGGTCGGGGAACTTGTCGGCGAACGCGTCGAGACCCACCGGGTAGAGCATGGCGGCGGTGATGCCGACGACGTCGGGCCGCTCGTCGGCGATGCGCACGATCTCGTCGCGGAACACCGACGTCCACTTGGGCGGCTCGACGGTGGTGGCCAGGCCCGTGGCGCGGTCGAAGACGCCGGCCTGGTGCATCTGGTCGATCTCGTTGGAGACCGCGAGGTCGTAGCCCTTGCCCTTGGTGGTGAGGACGTGGACGAGCACCGGGCCGCCGAAGCTGCGGGCGCGGGTGAGGGCCTGCTCGACGGCGCGGCGGTCGTGGCCGTCGATGGGGCCGATGTACTTCAGCCCGAGGTCCTCGAACATCCCCTGCGGCGCGAGCGCGTCCTTGAGGCCCTTCTTGACCGCGTGCATCGCCTCGTACGCCGCCGGGCCGACCAGGCGGGTGCCGGTGACGATGTCCTTGATCTTCTCCAGCGTCGGCTCGTAGCGCGGGCTGGTGCGCAGGCTCGTCAGGTGGTCGGCGAGGCCGCCGACCGTCGGCATGTAGCTGCGTCCGTTGTCGTTGACGACGACGACCAGGCGGCGGTCGCGGTCGGCGGCGATGTTGTTGAGCGCCTCCCAGGCCATGCCGCCGGTGAGGGCACCGTCGCCGATCACGGCGACCACGTGGTCGTCTCGGCCGAGGATCATGTTGGCCTTGGCCAGCCCGTCGGCGTAGGACAGCGACGTGGAGGCGTGCGAGTTCTCGACGACGTCGTGCGGGGACTCGCCGCGGTCGGGGTAGCCCGACAGGCCACCCTCCTTGCGGAGCATGTCGAAGCCGTCGGCGCGTCCGGTGACCATCTTGTGCACGTACGCCTGGTGCCCGGTGTCCCAGACCACCTTGTCGCGCGGGGAGTCGAAGACGCGGTGGATCGCCAGCGTCAGCTCGACGACGCCGAGGTTGGGGCCGAGGTGCCCGCTGTGCGCCGCGACGGCGACGATGACCCGCTCGCGGATCTCCTCGGCGAGCTCGTCCAGCTGCTCGTCGGTGAGGTCGCGGAGGTCCGCGGGCTCGCCGATGTGGTCGAGCAGGCTCATGGACGACAGACCTCCGGATCGGTGTACAGGGAACCTCTCGATGGTAACGGGCCGGGGGTGGGGAGCGCCGGACCGTCGTCGCGGGACCACCCGTCCGGGGTCGGCGCGGCACGTAACAGGGGCACCGTCGGCCCCACGTCACCCGGGAATCCGTCCCGGACCACGGAGAACTTCCCGTGGTCTCGTCGGTTTCCCAGGTGAACCTGGGAAACCTGGGACGGGTGGGGCGAGGCGTCAGGTGGGGAGGTCGGCGGTGACGAGGTAGCGCTCGTCGAGCGTCTCGCCGCCCCACAGGACGGGGTCGGTGAGGGGGACGACGGCGGGGGCGAGGCCCGCGTCGGTCAGGAGCTGCAGGACCTGGGCGGCGCGCAGGCCCGCGCCGGTGTGCCAGAAGCCCTCCACGAGCACGACCCGTCCCCCGTCGCGGAGCAGCCGCAGCCAGCGTGCGACCGCCTGCGACGGATCGGGCAGGGCCCACAGGACGTGACGGCAGACGACGGCGTCGTACGCGCCGGCCGCCAGCGGCGGGTCCTGCGCGTCGCCCTCGGTGAGCATGACGGCGTCGCCGTGGCGGGCGGTCTTGACGCGTCCGACGTCGAGCATCGCCGGCGACAGGTCGATGCCGTCGACGCGGTGGCCGGCGTCGGCGAGGAGGTCGGCCACCGTCGCGGTGCCGCACCCCATCTCGGCGACGCGCAGCGGGGCGGGACCGAGCGCGTCGCCGAGCAGACGGCCCCAGGCGGCGCGCGCGTCGGCGTCGAGCAGACCGTGGTCGGGCGCTTGGTCGTACGTGGGCGCCTCGGCGTCCCAGGTGCGACGCACGTCGTCGGTGCTCACGGTGCCGTCACCACCGCGACGGTGCCCTGCTCGAGGCTGCCCAGCCACAGGTGGCCGTCGCGACGCCGCACGCCGGTGGGCATGCCGAAGTCGGGGTGGCTGCCGGCGAGGTCGTGGACGAGCCGACCGGCCGCGTCGTAGGCCTGCACGTGGACGAGCCGCTTGGGCTGCGGCTGCAGGGCCTGCGGCAGCGCCCAGACCGCCCGTCGCAGGAACGGCGCGCGCGGCAGCAGGAGGTCGAGCAACGGGTCGCGCGGCGACGCGAGCGCCACCCAGACCAGGCCGTCGTCGCCGGTGGAGATGTTGTCGGGGAATCCCGGCAGCGGGGTGCCGAACACGCGGTCGGTGCCGGCGCGCGGGCCCGTCAGGTCGAGGACGCGCAGCGCGTAGGCCGCCGTCTCGGCGACGACGACGGCGGACTCGTCGGGCAGCAGCGCCACCCCGTTGCCGAACGCGAGGTCGTCGAGCACCACCTCCAGCGAGCCGTCGGGGTCGCGCCGCACCAGCCGTCCAGTGGGGACGTGCTCGAGAAGCTCGCCGCGCCAGTGGTCGATGCCGAGGTGGGTGGAGGAGTCGGTGAACCAGATGGTGCCGTCGGCCGCCACCGCCGCGTTGTTGCAGAACGTGAGCGGACGACCGTCCACCTCCTCGGCGAGGACGGTGACCTGCCCGTCGTCCAGGTCGAGCCGCAGCAGCCCCCGTCGGGCGTCGCAGACCAGCACGGCCCCGTCGGGGAGCAGCTCCAGCCCGAGCGGACGACCACCGGAGTCGCCGACGACGGTCTGCTGCCGACCGTCCGGCGTGACGGCGACCAGGCGTCCGTCGACGAGCCCGGTGAGGACGCGGCCGTCGTCGAGCACGAGCACGTCCTCGGTGCCGTGGCCCGCGACCGGGACGACGCGCAGGTCCCCGATCGGGTCGGGTGCGCGGGTGCTGCGCGGAGGCGGTGACCACCGACGGGGAGAGATCGCGGGCTTGTCCATGGCCCCCGACCGTAGCGCCGGTCCCTAGGATCGGCCGGTGACCCCGACCGCGTCCGCGCTGCTCGTCCTCGCCGCGGCGGTCGCGGCCGTCGACTGGTGGGCGGTCGCGACGTCCCGGCTCCGGGCCGAGCTCGTGGCCAAGCCCGCGGCGCTCGTCGCGCTGGTGGGGGTGGCGCTGGCGGTCGAGCCGGTCGACGGTGGCGGACGGACGTGGCTCGTCGTGGCGCTGGTGCTGTGCCTGCTGGGCGACGTGCTGCTCGTGCTGCCGCGTGACGCGTTCGTGCCGGGGCTCGCGGCGTTCCTGCTGGGCCACCTCGCCTACGTCGTGGCGTTCTGGCCGCTGGCGTCGTCGTGGGTGGGTGCGGGAGCGGCGCTGGTCGTCGCGGTGTCGCTGATGCTCTCCGTGCTCCCCCGGGCCGTCGCGGGCGCGCGCCGCGAGGGCGGAGCGCCGCTCGCGGTCGCCGTCGTGGTCTACGCCCTGGTGATCGCGGCCATGGCGACGGCCGCCGGCGCGAGCGGGTCGGCCTGGGGGTGGACGGGCGCGGCGCTGTTCGTCGTGTCGGACGCGGTCCTGGCCTGGAACCGGTTCGTCCGGCCGCTCCCCCACGGCCACCTCGCCGTGATGGTGACCTACCACCTGGCCCAGGCGAGCCTGGTGCTCGCGTTCGTCAGCTGACCCGCACGTCGGTGATCGTCGTGCCCAGCGCGGCGGCGACGGCGGCGACGGGGGCGTCGAAGAGGTCGTCGGCCAGCCTGGTCTCGCCGCTGAGCGTGGTGACCTCGACGCGGTGCCCGCCGCGGTCGGCCACCAGCCGCCAGGTGGCCACGACGCGCTGGTCGTGGAGCACGCCGGCGATGAGCTGGCCGTTCTCGCGGATCCAGACCTCGGGCAGGTGCCGGGCGGCCAGGAAGCGGTCGTGCGCCGGGCCGGCGTACCCGACGAGCAGCCCGTCGAACTCCGACAGCAGCCGCAGGCCGGGGTCGGCGTGCCCGCCGCGGGGCGGCTCGGCGAGGTCGACGTAGGCGGTGCCGTCGGTGCCCTCGAGCCGCACCACCTCGTCGCCCAGCGACGCCACCGCGGCGTCGACCCGACGGAGCCCGCCGCCGAGCCACCACGCCACGTCCTTGCGCGTGGCGGGCCCGTACGCCGCGAGGTGCAGGCGCAGCATCGCGGCGACGGCGGCGTCCTCGTCGACCTCTGGTTGTGGGACGACGGCGCTCGCCGTGCGGTGCAGGGTGTCGGTGCGCGTCTCCCAGCGCTCGTCGGCGGGGCGTCGGACGAGTCCCGGGTGCCCCCAGCCGAGCGACCGGCCGAGCGTCGTGCGGCGCTTGTCGCCGTCGGTGGGCTCGTGCTCGTCCAGCCAGGCGAGCAGGTGCTCGACGACGTCGGCCCGCTCGCGCCACCGGTCGCCGCAGAAGCGCTCGATCTCGGCGTCGACGTCGGCCGGCGTCAGGCGCGACAGCACCAGGTGGTTGGCCGTGAGCAGCGCACGCGGGCGCCGGCTCGCGACGGCGGCCAGGGCGTGGTGCTCGGGCAGCGCACTGTGCACGGTGCCGCGCAGGTTGGTGCCCTTGACGATCGCGTACGACGCGAAGGCGGCGTTGACGGTGTCGCGGGTGACGCCCGGCAGCCGCCCCGCGACGGTGAGGTGCGCCGAGCGCGGCACCTGGGTCTGCACCGGCCCGAGGCGGCGGTAGAGCTCGACGACGGCGGTCGTCCCGCGTCCGCGGACGGACGGGAACTGCCGGCGCAGGGTCAGCGCGCGGAGCCGCTCGGGCGTCAGTCGTGGGGCCACGGCACGATCCTGCCCCACGCCGCCGACACCGTCACGGGCCTCAGAGCGGGCTGAGCAGCTCGATCCGGTTGCCGTGCGGGTCGTCGACGTAGAGGCGGCGCATGCCGGGGAACGCGTCGTCCCAGCGCACCTCGTGGTCGGCGGCCTCGAGGTCGCGCGCGACCGCGTCGAGGTCGGCGACGAGGATGCCGGGGTGCGCCTTGCGCTGCGGAGCGAACCCCTCCTCCACGCCGAGGTGGATCTCGAGGGCGTCGGCGCGCACCCACAGCCCGCCGCGCGCGGCGAGGCGGGATGGCTTGGTCACCTCGGTCATGCCGAGCACCCCGACGAAGAAGTCGCGACTCGCGTCCTCACCGCCGGGTGGGATGGCGAGCTGCACGTGGTGGAGGCCGAAGCGGTGGTCGGTCGTCGCCGGTGGGTCCGCGTAGGGCTGGACGGTCATGCCGGTCCCCTCTCGTCTACGTCTCTCGACGTCAAGATACTCCCGGCGGGGCGATGATGGGCAGGTGAGCGACCCCTGCCTGTTCTGCCGGATCGTCGCGGGCGACGAGCCCGGCCACGTCGCGTACGAGGACGACGTGGCCGTCGGCTTCCTGGACGTCCGGCCCCTGTTCGAGGGCCACGTGCTCGTCGTGCCGCGCACGCACGTGGTCACCCTGCCCGACCTGGCGCCGACCGACCTCGGCCCGTACTTCGCCGCCGTGCAGCGCGTGGCGACCGCCGTGCCCGAGGCGATGGGCGCGCAGGGCACGTTCGTGGCGATGAACAACGCGGTCTCGCAGTCGGTGGCCCACCTGCACACCCACGTCGTCCCCCGCACCAAGGGCGACGGGCTGCGCGGGTTCTTCTGGCCGCGCACCAGGTACGCCGACGACGCCGCGGCCGCCGACGTCGCGGCGCTGATCCGGGCGGTCGCGGGGCACTAGCCCCCCGATCGGCTCAACTCCCGGCGGACCGCCCCTCCCCGGTGCCATGATGCGGCCGGAGACGTCGAGACGAGGGGGACTCCATGCTGCTGCTCGACAGCGTGCTCGGGCTGGTGCTGCTCGCCCTGTGGGTGTTCTGCCTGGTCGACGTGATCACCACCGACTCGTCGCTGTGCCGCAACCTGCCCAAGGTCGCGTGGATCGTCGTGGTGCTGCTGTTCTCGTTCCTCGGCTCGGTCGCCTGGCTCGTGGCCGGACGTCCGCAGCGCGCCGCCGACCTGCCCTACCGCGGCAGCACGGGCGGCGCCTTCCCCGAGTACGAGCGACCCGGACGGTTCGTCGGCAACGACACCGCGTCCGACGAGGAGTTCCTGCGGCAGTGCCGCGAGCGCGCCGAGGAGCAGCGCCGTCGCTACCGCGAGTCCCGCGGCGACTCCTGAGCCTCAGCCGAGGTCGCGGTAGCGACCGCGCACGTGCGCGAGCCCGGTGACGTCGCCGGCCACCTCGACGTGCTCCACGACGGCCTCGAGCAGCAGCGCCCACCCGGCGTGGCGCGGCTCGGCGTCGACGAGGCGCGCACCGATCCACCCGGCGGCGCCGACGAGCACCGGACCCCACGTCGTCTGCTCCCAGGTGCCGACGGTGAACGTCCCGCCCGGCGCGGGAGCCTGACCGGCGAACACCTCGGCGAGACCCCGGTGCGGCTCGGCGAGCAGGCTGACGGCGATCGTCCCGCCGGGCTCGACGGCGTCGGCGAGGTCGGAGTCCTCGTCCACCAGCCCGAGCACCAGGGACGGGTCGCCGTCGGCCACGAGGAACGACGACACCGTCAGGCCCGCGCGGTCGCGTCCCTCCCCCGCCGTCCACACCGTCACGGGCGACGGCGTGCGTCCGCGGAAGCGTCGCAGCGGGTCGCGGTCGCCGTCGGCGGGCAGGAACGGGTGCTCGGTGTGGATCGTCACGCCCCCATCCTCGCCCGTGGGTCCCCACACCGACCGCCGAGATACGGGTCCTGCACCACGCGTGCGTCTCCGGTGGTGCAGAAGTCGTATTTCGGCGACTCGGCGTCAGGGGCGGGCGGTCTCCCAGGCGATGGTCTCGCGGGTGATCTCCTCGTCCGAGCGGGTGTCCTGGGCGCGGAGGCGGCCGGAGGCGACGGGGAGCGGGTTGTCGGCGGTCTGCTGCAGGCCCTTGACGCCGTCCTCCACGACGAACGTCGCGCGGGTGAACGCCTCGGCACCCGGCGTCGAGACGTAGGGCAGGCTGCGGAAGTCGGCCGTCAGGTCCTGCGGGGTGATCCGGGTGTTGACGTACCCGCGCAGGTTGTTGCGGAACTTGATGTGCGGGTTCCAGGCGAGCCAGGGGTGCGAGGTGCCGGGCTCGTCGAGGCCGTCGCCGCCCGACGTGATCGACGAGCACACCAGCTCGCTGCCCACCGACTCCCCCGTCGGGTCGCGGTAGTCGAGCTTGAGGTCGGCGGCCCAGTGGGTGTGGACGTCGCCGGTGAGGACGACGGGGTTGCGCACGCCGGCGTCCAGCCACCCCTGGGTGATGCGGTCGCGGGAGGCCGCGTACCCGTCCCAGCCGTCCATCGACACCGTGGTGACGGGGCCGTCGGTGCTGTCGCGCTGGGAGAAGAAGACCTGCTGGGCGATGACGTCCCAGCGCTGGTCCGAGGCCCGGAACCCGTCGAGCAGCCACTTCTCCTGCTTGGACCCGGTGATCGAGCGACGCGGGTCGGCCGCCTCGGGGCAGTCGGGCTTGAAGCCGTCGCCGCACGCCTGGTCGGAGCGGAACTGCCGGGTGTCGAGCAGGTGGAACGCCGCGAGCCGACCCCAGCGCACGCGCCGGTACAGCTGGATCTGCGGACCCGAGGGCACGCTGGACGCCCGAAGCGGCATGTTCTCGTAGTAGGCCCGGGCCGCGGCGACGCGACGCTGCCGGAACGACGGCTGGTCGGCGGCGTCCTCGGGCACCGGGCCGGCCCAGTTGTTGTCGATCTCGTGGTCGTCCCACACCACCAGCCACGGGGCGGTCGCGTGCGCCTCCTGCAGGTCGGCGTCGGTCTTGTACTGCGCGTGCCGCTGGCGGTAGTTCGCGAGCGTCACGGTCTCCGGGCCCTGGTGGTCGCGCACGTTGCCCGACCCGGCCACGTACTCCTGCGCCTTGTACTCGTACTGGTAGTCCCCGAGATGGAGCACCAGGTCGGGCCGGTCCTCGGCGAGCCGGCGGTAGGCGGTGAACCAGCCGTGCTCGAACTGCGAGCACGACACGAACGACATGTCGAGCGCGGACGGCAGGCTGCCGGCGGCGGGGGCCGTCCGGGTGCGGGCCACGCGCGAGACGTGGGAGCCGGTGCGGAACCGGTACCAGTACTCGCGCCCGGGACGCAGGCCCGTCACCTCGACGTGGACGCTGTGGCCCCACTCGGGCACCGCGGTCTGCGTGCCGCGACGCACCACCCGGCGCATCTGCTCGTCCTCGGCCACCTCCCACGACACCTCGTGCGCCACGCGACCCATGCCGCCGCGGCCGTCGTCGGCCAGCGGACGGACGGCGAGCCGCGTCCAGATCACCACGCCGTCCGGCAGCGGGTCGCCGGACGCGACGCCGAGGGTGAACGGGTTCACGGGCAGGACGGCGGCGTGCACGCGGGCGTCCAGCAGGCCGGACGTGGCGGTGGCGCCCGCGACGCCGACGGCGAGGCCGGAGCGGACGAACGTGCGACGGGTGGTCGAGGAGGTCTGCGTCATGACCTCCGTCATCCCCACGGGCGTGGTCCGCGCGGTGGCGGCGTCCGGTCCGTCGTGCGTCGGTCGGGTGAACGTCAGGTGCCGGCGTCACCTCCTTGACTTAGTTCAAGGGTTGCACCAAACTGGTCGACGTGACGCCCGACACCCTGGTCCTCGGCATCGACTCCTCGACCCAGAGCTGCAAGGCCGTGCTGACGCGCGACGACGACGGCACCGTCGTCGAGTCGCGCACCGCCCGCCACCCCGACGGCACCGAGGTCGACCCGCGCGCCTGGATCACCGCGCTCGACGAGGCCGCGGGCCCGCTGCTGGAGCGCGCGTCGGCGGTCGCCGTCGGCGGCCAGCAGCACGGCATGGTGGCGCTCGGCGACGACGGCGAGCCCGTCCGCGACGCCCTGCTCTGGAACGACACCCGCTCGGCCGACGAGGCCGCGGCGCTCGTCGAGGAGCTCGGCGGCCCGCAGGCCAGCGCCGACCGCACCGGCAGCGTGCTCGTCGCGTCGTACACCGTCACCAAGCTGCGCTGGCTGCGCGACCACGAGCCCGAGAACGCCGCCCGCGTGCGTCAGGTGCTGCTCCCCCACGACTACCTCACCTGGCACCTCGCGGGCCGTCCGGACGAGGCCACCACCGACCGCGGCGACGCGTCCGGCACCGGCTACTTCTCCCCCGCCGAGGACGGCTGGCTGCCCGACGTCGCCGCGCTCGCGCTCGGCCACGAGCCGCGCCTGCCGCGCATCGCCGCCCCCGGCGAGGTCGTGGGACGCACGGGCGGCGGGCTCGCGATCGCGCCGGGCACCGGCGACAACATGGCCGCCGCGCTCGGGCTCGACCTGCAGCCCGGCGACGTCGCCGTCTCGGTCGGCACGTCGGGCGTCGCCTCGGCCGTCTCCACCACCCCCACGGCCGAGCCCACCGGCATGGTCAGCGGCTTCGCCGACGCCACCGGACGGTTCCTGCCGCTCGCCTGCACGCTGAACGCGTCCCGCGTGCTCGAGCTGGCCGCCCGCCTGCTCGGCGTCGACCACGCCGGGCTGTCCGAGCTGGCCCTGGCCGGCGAGCCCGGCGCGCACGGGCTGGTGCTGCTGCCCTACCTCGACGGCGAGCGGACGCCCAACCGTCCGCGCGCCAACGGGGTCACGTCGGGGCTCACCTCGGCCACCAGCCGCGAGGACCTCGCCCGCGCCGCCGTCGAGGGCCTGCTGTGCTCGCTCGCCGACGCGGTCGACGTCGTCGCCGAGGCCGTCGGCCGGCCCACCACCCGGGTCGTCCTGATCGGCGGCGGTGCTCGCAGCGAGGCGCTGCGCACGCTGGCGCCGGCCGTCCTCGGCGTGCCCGTCGTCGTGCCCGACGAGGGCGAGTACGTCGCCCGCGGCGCCGCCCGTCAGGCCGCGTGGGCGCTGTCCGGCGGCGCCGAGCCCCCGACCTGGCAGATGCCCGGAGGACGCACCTTCGAGGCCGACCCCACCCCCGTCGTCCGGGAGCAGTACGCGCAGCTGCGCGACCGCACCGCCGACTGGTCCTGACACCCCGATCCCCACACCCCACCCCCTCCTGGAGACCCACATGGCCATCCCCACCCCCACGCCCGAGGACAAGTTCTCCTTCGGCATGTGGACCATCGGCTACGCCGGACGCGACCCCTTCGGCGACCCGACGCGCAAGCCGCTCGACATGGTCTACGGCCTGGAGAAGCTCGCCGAGATCGGTGCCTACGGCATCAACTTCCACGACGACGACCTCATCCCGTTCGGCTCCTCGGACGGCGAGCGCGACGCGATCATCGAGCGCCTGAAGAAGGGCCTGGCCGACACCGGCCTCGCGGTCACGACGGCCACCACCAACC
Source organism: Solicola agrisoli (assembly GCF_049059935.1). Taxonomy (NCBI): domain Bacteria; kingdom Bacillati; phylum Actinomycetota; class Actinomycetes; order Propionibacteriales; family Nocardioidaceae; genus Solicola; species Solicola agrisoli. Next base: position 68,711 of record NZ_JBMGQR010000013.1, read on the forward strand.
TGTTCGGGCACCCCGTGTTCAAGGACGGCGCGTTCACGTCCAACGACCGCGACGTCCGCCGGTTCGCGCTGAAGAAGACGATGCGCAACATCGACCTCGCCGCCGAGCTCGGCGCGTCGATCTACGTCGCCTGGGGCGGCCGCGAGGGCGCCGAGGGCGGCGCCAACAAGGACCTCCGCGTCGCGCTCGACCGCTACCGCGAGGGCTTCGACCTGCTCGGCCAGTACGTCGTCGACCAGGGCTACGACCTCAAGTTCGCCATCGAGCCCAAGCCGAACGAGCCCCGCGGCGACATCATCCTGCCGACCGTCGGCCACGCCCTGGCGTTCATCGAGTCGCTCGAGCGCCCCGAGCTCGTCGGCGTCAACCCCGAGGTCGGGCACGAGCAGATGGCCGGCCTGAACGCCGCGCACGGCTACGCGCAGGCGCTGTGGGCGGGCAAGCTGTTCCACATCGACCTCAACGGCCAGAGCGGCATCAAGTACGACCAGGACCTCCGCTTCGGCGCGGGCAACGTCCGCGACGCGTTCTGGGTCGTCGACACCCTCGACCAGGCCGACTGGCAGGGCGCCGTGCACTTCGACTACAAGCCGGCGCGCACCGAGTCCGACGAGGGCGTGTGGGTCTCGGCCGCCGGGTGCATGACGAACTACCTGATCCTGCGCGAGAAGTCGCGCGCGTTCCGTGCCGACCCCGAGGTCAAGGCCGCCTTCGAGGCCGCCAACGTCGCCGGGCTCACCGAGCCGACGCTGGCCGCCGGCGAGACCTGGAACGACATCGTGTCGGCGCCGAACCCCGACGTCGAGGCGATCGGCGAGCGCGGCCTGGGCTACGAGCGCCTGGACCAGCTGGCCCTGGAGCACCTCTACGGTGTCCGCGGCTGACCTGACGCCGGCGACCCGCACGTCCGAGGACGTGCGGGTCGCCAACACCGCCCTGGTCCTGCGCGCGCTGCGTGCGGACGGCCCGTCCAGCCGGGCGGTGCTCGCGGCGTCCACCGGGCTCACCAAGGGCACCGTCGGCACCATCGTCGGGCGGCTCAGCGAGCTGGGCGCCGTGTGCGAGCCGGCCGTGGAGCAGGCTCCCGCCGGACGCGGACGCCCGTCGCGTCCGGTGTCGCTCGACGGCACCCCGCTCGTCGGCCTGGGCGTCGAGGTCAACGTCGACTACCGCGCCGCCGTCGCCCTCGACCTCGCCGGCGACACCCGTCTGTTCGTCGAGGAGCGCGGCGCCCCGGGCGACGACCGGGTGGACGTCGCCGAGGTGGGCGCGTTCGTCCGACGCTGCCGCCGGCGCCTGGAGGACGAGGGCCACCGCCTGCTCGGGCTCTGCCTCGCCGTGCCCGGGCTGGTCGAGCGCGACCGTCGCGTCGTCCGCTCGGCCCCGAACCTCGGCTGGCACGACCTCGACCTCGCCGCCGCGGTGGCGGGCGGCGTCCCCGCCGGCACGCCCGTGCGGGTCGACAACGACGCCAACTGCGCCGCCCGGGCCGAGGCCTCGGTGGGCGTCGCGAGCGGCGCCGACCACGTCCTCTACGTCACCGGCACCGTGGGCGTGGGCGGCGGCGTCGTCACCGACGGCGCGGTCCTGCAGGGCCTGCGCGGGTTCGCCGGCGAGATCGGCCACATGCGCGTCGGCGACTCCGACGCGGTCTGCGCGTGCGGGCGCCGGGGCTGCTGGGAGGCCCTGGTGGGCCTGCGCGCGATGCTGCGTCGCGTCGGCCTGCCCGACGAGCCCGACGCCGACCCGCGCGAGGTCGCCGAGACCGTCGCCGCCCGGGCCGCCGTCGACGCCGGCGTGCGCGCCGGGCTGGCGTCGTTGGCCGACGACCTCGCGAGCGGCTGCGCCATCCTGGCCAACGCCCTCGACCCCGGCACCATCGTGCTCGGCGGCTACTTCGCGACCCTCGCGCCGTGGCTGCTGCCCGTCGTCCGCGCCCGGCTCGAGCGTGACGTCTTCGCCGGCGGCTGCACCGTCGAGCCCAGCACGCTGGGGCTCCGCGCGGCCGCCACCGGCGCCGCGGCCCACGTCCTCGCCGACGTCTTCGAGGCCCGCGTCCCCCTCCCCACCCCCTGACCCCGTGGTCGAGATACGGGTTCTGCATCACCAGAACGCGTCAGGTGGTGCAGAACCCGTATCTCGGCGACTCGGGGGGCGTCGTCAGGCGGGGTGGGAGGCCAGCTCGGAGAGGACGGAGGCGGGGTCGTCGAGGAGCGGGCCGAAGGCCAGCTCGGCCGCGCCGAGGAGCACCGAGTCGGCGCCCAGGGCGGGCAGCACGATCCGCACCTGCGCCGCGGGGTCGCCGAGCGCACCCTCCTCGACGGTGCGCGCCACGACGCGTCGCACCACGGGGTAGACCTCGCGGAGCAGACCGCCGAGGACGACGACCTCGGGGTTGAACACGTTGACCAGGCTGGCGATGCCGGCGCCCAGCTCGCGTCCGACGGTCACCAGGGCGTCGTTGGGCTCGGTGATCTCGCGCACCTTGTCGGCGACGAGCGTGAGGTCGTCGTCGGAGCACTCGACGGCGGCCGCGATGGCGGGGGCGCCGATCTCGGTCTCCCAGCAGCCTCGGCTGCCGCAGCGGCAGACCCGCCCGCTGCTGCCGGTGCGCATGTGCCCGACCTCGCCGGCGAACCCGCCGAACCCGCGCAGGGCGTGGCCGTCGGTGACGACCCCGCCGCCCACGCCGATGTCGGTCGACAGGTAGATCAGGTCGTCGCAGCCGACACCGGCGCCGCGCACGTGCTCGGACAGCACGCCGAGGTCGGCGTCGTTGCCCATCAGGATCGGCACGTCGACGTCCAGGTGCCGCCGCAGCAGGCCCCGCAGGTCGACGTCGGTCCAGCGCAGGTTGGGCGCGAAGCCCACCCGTCCGCCGGCGGACACGACGCCGGGCAGCCCGATGCCGATGCCCACCAGGGTGGCCCCCGCCGGTGCGTCCTCGGTGGTGAGGCGCACGAGCGACGCGATCCGCGCCGCCACCGCCTCGGGATCCTGCGGACGCGGCATCGCGACGCTGCCCCGGCCGAGGACGTGCCCCGCGAGCCCGACGCGCGCCACCTGGACCTGCTCGACGCGCAGCTCCACGGCGATCACGTAGACCTCGCGCTCGCCGGGCGACACGTCCAGGGACGGTCGCCCGGCGCCGCTGCGGCCGCCCACCGGCATCTCCTGCCGGACGACGCCGAGCGTCTCCAGCTCGGCGACCAGCGCCGCGATGGTGCTGCGGTTCAGCCCCATCCGCGACGTCAGGTCGGCCCGCGAGATCAGCTCGGCCCGGTGGACGTGCCCCAGCAGCGTGCCGAGGTTGTGGCGGCGGACCGCCTCCTGGTTCGTGCCGGATCCCGGGCGTCCGCCCCCGGCCACGGTCAGGTGCCCGTGACCGTGCGGCGGCGACGCGACAGGGCGTCGACGCTGGCGGCGATGAGCAGCACGACGCCGGTGACGATGAACTTCACGTACGCCGGCTGGCCCAGCAGGCCGAGGCCGTTGTCGATGGTCGCGATGACGAAGCCGCCGATGACGGCGTCGCGCACCTTGCCGCGACCACCGAACAGGCTCGTGCCGCCGATGACGGCCGCGCCCACCGCGTAGAGCAGCGTGTTGCCCGCACCCGCGTCGGGCGAGACGCCGTTCAGGCGGGACGCGGTGATGATGCCGCTGATCGCGGCCATCGACGAGGCGATGGCGAACACCGAGACGCGGATCGCGTCGACGTTGATGCCGGCGCGACGGCCGGCCTCGCGGTTGCCACCGACGGCGTAGACGTGACGGCCGTAGCTGGTCTTGGAGAACACGAAGGTCAGCACGATCAGCAGGACCACGACCACCGGGACGACCCACGGGACGCCGGCGAGGACGACGCCCACGGCGGGCGCGCGGTCGACGCTGAGGATCGCGGTGAAGGCCACCACGATGAGCGCGAGGCCGCCGATGCGGGCCAGGACGAGGGCCAGCGGGCCGTGCTGCAGACCACGCTTGACCTGCACCTGGTGCTTGCGCAGCGTGAGCAGGCCGTAGAGGACGATCGCCACGATCGCGAGGATCCAGCCGAGCGTCACGTTCACGTTGTTGTTCGAGATGTTCAGGATGGTCTCGTTGCGGACCGGGATGGACGCGCCGTCACCGATCAGCTTGAGGTTGACGCCCTGGAGCCCGAGGAAGAACGCGAGCGTCACGACGAACGCCGGGATGCCGATCTTGGCGACCATGATCCCGATCAGCACGCCGATCACGGCGCCGGTGAGGATGCCGGCGAGGACCGCCACGGGCCAGGACTGGCCGTGGTTGGCCAGGGCGAGCGCGGTGACCGCCGACGCGGTGCCGCCCGCGACGCCGGCCGACAGGTCGATGTCGCCGAGGAGCAGGACGGGCACCAGGCCCATGGCGAGGACGCAGATCGCGCCGGCCTGGACGGTGAGGTTGGCGATGTTGCGGGGCGAGGGGAAGGTGTCGGGCTGGATCGCGCTGAACACGATCAGCAGCACGATCAGGCCGAGGACGGCCGGCAGGGCGCCCATGTCGCCGCCGCGGATCTTGTCCACGTACTCGCGGACGGCACCGCTGACGGTGGTGGCCTTCTGGTCGCCCGAGAAGCCGGGGTCGGCGGCGGGCGGTGTGGTCTGGGTGTCGACGCTCATGATCGATCGCCTCTCAGGCCGACTGGGCGGCGGTCGCGGGGGCGATGCCCAACTCGCCGGAACGACCCGACGTGATGAGCTCGACCACCTGGGTGTGGTTGACGGACTTGGCCGGGACGTCCGCGGCCACCCGTCCGAGGAACAGGGCGGTGATGCGGTCGGCGACCTCGAAGACGTCGACCATGTTGTGCGAGATGAGCACCACGCCGAGACCGCGGTCGGCGAGGCGGCGCACCAGGTCGAGGACCTGGCGCGTCTGCGCGACGCCGAGGGCGGCGGTGGGCTCGTCCAGGAGCACGACCTTGGAGTTCCACAGGACCGCCTTGGCGATCGCGACGGTCTGGCGCTGGCCACCGGACAGGCTGGCGACGCTCTGGCGCACCGACTTCACGGTGCGCACCGAGAGCGACGCGAGGGTCTCGCGGGCCTTGGACTCCATCTCGGCCTCGTCCAGCAGGACGCTGCCGCGGCGGAGCTCGCGGCCGAGGAACATGTTCTCGACGATGTCGAGGTTGTCGCACAGCGCGAGGTCCTGGTAGACGACCTCGATGCCGAGGTCGGCGGAGTCCTTGGGGCCGGTGACGCTCACCGGTTTGCCCTCGAACAGGTACTCGCCGGAGTCGGCGGGGTAGATGCCCGCCAGGGCCTTGACGAGGGTGGACTTGCCGGCGCCGTTGTCGCCGACGAGGGCGGTCACCTGGCCCGGGTAGACGGCGAAGTCGACGTCGTGCAGGACGTGGACGGCGCCGAAGCTCTTGTTGATGCCGCGCAGCTCGAGCAGCGGCTGGCCGGGGGCCTCGGGGGTGGACACAGGGATGCTCCTGGTTCGACGGTGAGAAGAGGGGTGAACGGGGGTCGCCCCGCCGGCAGCAGCTGCCGGCGGGGCGACCTCGCGGATCAGGAGATGCCGGCGTCGGTGCACTTCTGGGCGTAGGCCCCGGTGCACAGCTCCTCCTTGGTCACGCCACCGTCGTCGACGACGTCCTTGACGTTGTCCTTGGTGATCGAGACCGGGTCCAGCAGGACCGAGGGCACGTCGCGGCCGCTCTCGGAGTCCTTGGTGGTGCCGGTGGCCTCACCCTTCTCGCCCTTGGCGAGCGCGATGGCCAGCTTGGAGAGGGCCGAGGCCTCCTCCTTGGCCGACTTGTAGACGGTCATGCACTGCGTGCCGTCCATGATGTTCTGCAGGCCCTGGACGGTCGCGTCCTGACCGGTGACGGGGACCTTGCCCGCCGAACCGTTCTTCTTCAGGATCGAGATGACCGCGTTGCCCAGGCCGTCGTTGGCGGCGAGCACGCCGTTGATGTCGGGGTTCGAGGTGTACATCTGCTCGAAGATCGTGGCGGCCTGCTCGTTGTCCCAGTCGGGCACGGCCTGCTCGGCGACCTGCTTGTAGCTGGTCACCTTGTCCAGGACGCTGTGCGCGCCGGCCGAGAACAGCGTGGCGTTGTTGTCGGTGGGGGCGCCGTTGAGGTAGGCGATGTTGGCGGCCTTGTCGCCGAGGCACTTCTCCAGGCCCTCGCCCTGCAGCTCGCCGACCTTGGTGTTGTCGAACGAGACGTAGTAGTCGGCCGAGCCGTTGAGGGTCAGACGGTCGTAGTCGATCGTCTTGACGCCCTCGGCGGCGGCCTTCTTCTCGATGGCCGCACCGGACTCGGAGTCCAGGTTGACGATCGCGAGGACGGTCGCACCGTTGGTGATCATCTGGTCGGCGATGGTCTGCATCTGGCTGGCGTCGCCCTGGGCGTTCTGGATGTCGGCCTCCACGCCGGCGTCCTTGAAGGCCTTCTCCAGGTTCGGACGGTCCGCGCTCTCCCAGCGGACCGACGACTCGGTGTCGGGCAGGATGACGCCGACCTTGCCGGCCTTGTCGCTGCTGCCGCTGCCGCCGTCGCCACCGCCGCTGTCGCCACCGCACGCGGTGAGCGAGAGCGCCATGGTCGCCAGACCCACAACTGCCAGCATGGGGATCCGCTTCACGCAGACCGCCTCCTCTATGTCTCGGGTGTCGAACGCGACCGGCCATCTCGAGGACATCCCGGCGTCACGTTCGCGTAATTGTTGTCCGGCACAACGTAACCGGGGTCACAGAGGTCGTCCAGTGGTTTGAGACAACAAATTGGTCTCGGTGAGCGCGAACCGGACGTACCGCGCACCACGGGAGGTCTCCCCCATCCGTTCGGACGATACACCTCGTCATGACGGACGACCTCCGAGCGGCTCCGGAGTTGCGCAATCGCCCCCGCGGGCCCGGTCTCCCGTGGTGGACTGCACCTGCGCGCCACCGGGGCGCCCCGAGGGGACGGGATTCGACATGGGACCACGCGAGAGGCTCACCGGAGCCGGGCGACGGGCCGAGCTGTCGGCCCGCGCGGTGCGAGACGCCCGCAACGCCGAGGCGCTCGGGCTGCGCGAGTTCGCGGTGACGGTCCACGACCTCGGACCCGTGGCCGCCCGGATGCCCCGGACGGTGGCCCACGTCGTCGCGGCGCTGGAGGCCGCGGGGTTCGACCTCGTCGGCTCCCGGACCGATCCGTCGACGGCGAGCGCCCACCTCGCGCTGCGCTGCCGCCAGGTCGACGACGGTGCGGTGCACCGGTCCGCGAGCGGCTCCTAGACGCGACGACGCCCCGCACCGGTCGGTACGGGGCGCCGCCACAGGCGGGCGGGGTCAGTGCCCGGCCACGAACTCCTCCAGCGCGGCGGCGATGCGCTTGGCCGCGTTGTTGCGCAGGCCCACCTTGGTGATCTTCGGCGTCGCGTAGGCGAAGACGTCGCCACCGGCGAAGGCCTTCACCCCGAAGGTGGTGTTGAGCGCGCCGGCGGCCGCCTTGGTCAGTTTCAGGCGCGCGGGGCCGTAGGTGTCGGTGCGGGCGCGGCTGATGGTGAACACGTCGACACGGCCGACCTTGCCGACCTCGGTGCCCGAGACGCGCGCGCTGACGCGGCCGCGGGCCAGGTCGACGGCCGGCTTGCTGATGCTGATGCGCTTGCCGCCGGCGGCGAGGACGATGCCGCCCTTGTGCGTGGTGCGCAGCTGCTTGGCCTTGAACCCACGGATCGGGAACTCCACGGCGAGCGTGCCCTTGGTCGGCCGGGCCACGGCCTTGCCCGTGGTGGACGGCGTGATGCCGGCGCCGGCGACCAGGCGGTAGACCTTCGGCGAGATGACGACCGTCGTCGAGCCGAGGCGGGACTCGCCTGCGGGTGCGGCGGTCGAGGTGCCGGCACCGGCGACCAGGCCGCCCACGGCCAGGACGCCGGCCAGGAGCGTGAGAACGATGCGTTTCATGTCGGGACTCCTCGGGAGGGGTGTGGGTCGCACGGGGGTGCGACTGCCCCTACTTCGCCTCGGACCTCGTCCCTGGATGCACCACCGACCCTCCCGGAATACTGTGACCGTGGAACTACCGGAGGTGTCCATGAGCGTCAGCGAGACCGTGGGGCTCGACGAGGACCGTCCCGATCCCGACGACGACGTCGGGCGGCGGCTCGTCGCGGGGTCCCACGAGGCGCTCGAGGAGGCCTTCCACCGGTGGTCGCCGCTCGTGCGGTCCCTGGCGTACCGCTCGACGGGCAGCGCCAGCGCGTCCGACGACGTCACCCAGCAGGTGTTCGTCCGGGCCTGGCAGGGCCGTACCCGGTACGACCCCGCCCGCCGGCCGCTGCCGGCCTGGCTGGTGGGCATCACGCGCCACGTCATCGCCGACCACCACGCCGCCTCGGCCCGCGAGCGCCGTCTGCTCGAGCGGGCGGCGCCCGAGCCCGACGCCGTCCACGACGACGCCGTGCTGGACGCCCTGGTGCTCGACGAGGCCCTGGCGCACCTGGAGCGTCCCCGCCGCGACGTCGTGCACCTCGCCTTCGTCGAGGGCCTCACCCACGCCGAGGTCGCCGCCCGGCTGCACCTGCCGCTCGGCACCGTCAAGAGCCACGCCCGTCGCGGGCTGATCCAGCTGCGCGCCCTGGTGGGGGGTGCCGACGATGCATCCTGATCCCGAGCTGCTGGCGTCCGTCGCCACCGCCGAACCGGTGCCGGCGGACGTCGAGGCGCACGTCGCGTCGTGCACGTCGTGCACCGCCGAGGTGCGTGAGCTCGCCGCCCTGGCCACCCGTCTGCGGGCCCGCCGCTCCGTGCCCGACCTCGCGGCGACCACGGTGCCGCCCTCGGTCTGGGCGGCGGTCGTCGCCGAGACCGCCGAGCCCGAGGCCGTCCCGAGCCGGTCGCGCGGGCTCGGACGCCTGGCTGCCGCTGCCGCGGTGGGCCTGATCGTCGGCGGTGGCGCGGTGCTCGCCGTCACGGCCGGTGACGACTCCCCCGTCGTCTCGCCGCCGGCCACCAGCGCCGCGACCCCGTCCCCCACGGTGCTCGCGACCGGCCAGATCCGACCGCTTGCGGGCGCCACCACCACGGGGTCGGCCACGGTCGTCGACTCCCCCCGGGGCCGGGTGCTCGACCTCGACCTCCGCGCCCGCGACGACGTCCCGTCCGGGCACTACGTGGAGGCGTGGCTGTTCGACCCGGCGACCCTCGACATGGTGTCGGTGGGGGTGGTCTCGGGCGACCGGGCGCGTCTGGCGGTGCCGGCCGACCTCGACCTGACGACGTTCACCGGGGTCGACCTGTCGCTGGAGCCCCTGGACGCAGACCCCGCCCACGGCACGAGCCTGGCCCAGGCCGACCTGGGCTGAACGCGACGACGCCCCGCACCAGCAGGTGCGGGGCGTCGTCGTGGTGGTGCGGCGCGTCAGGAGATGAGGCTCCGGAGCACGTACTGCAGGATGCCGCCGTTGCGGTAGTAGTCGGCCTCACCGGGGGTGTCGATGCGGACGACCGCGTCGATCTCGGTGGTCTCGCCGGACGGCGAGGTGGCGGTGACGTGGACCGTCCTCGGCGTCGAGCCCTCGTTGAGCGCGGTGATGCCCGAGAAGTCGAACGTCTCCTCGCCCGTGAGGCCGAGCGACTCGGCGCTCTGGCCCTCGGGGTACTGCAGCGGGATGACGCCCATGCCGATCAGGTTCGAGCGGTGGATGCGCTCGTACGACTCGGCGATGACCGCGCGGACGCCGAGCAGCGAGGTGCCCTTGGCCGCCCAGTCGCGCGACGAGCCCGAGCCGTACTCCTTGCCGGCGAGGACGACGAGCGGCGTGCCCGCGGCGGCGTAGGCCTCGGAGGCCTCGTAGACCGTGGTGACCTCGCCGTCGCCGGAGAAGTCGCGGGTGAAGCCACCCTCGGTGCCCGGTGCGATCTGGTTGCGCAGGCGGATGTTGGCGAACGTCCCGCGGATCATCACCTCGTGGTTGCCGCGACGCGAGCCGTAGGAGTTGAAGTCCTTCTGCTCGACGCCGTGCTCGGCGAGGTAGCGGCCGGCCGGGCTGTCCTTCTTGATCGCGCCGGCGGGCGAGATGTGGTCGGTGGTGACCGAGTCGCCCAGCTTGAGCAGCACCCGCGCCCCGGTGATGTCGACGACGGGCGACGGCTCGGCCGACATGCCGTCGAAGTACGGGGGCTTGCGGACGTAGGTGGAGTCGTCCTCCCACGCGAAGGAGTCGCCCTCGGGCGTGGGCAGCGACTGCCAGCGCTCGTCGCCGGCGAACACGTCGGCGTAGTCCTTGGTGAACATGTCGGACGAGATCGAGTCGGCGACGACCTGCTCGACCTCGGCCGGCGAGGGCCAGATGTCGGCCATGAAGACGTCGTTGCCGTCGGCGTCCTGGCCCAGCGGGTCGTTGAACAGGTCGACGTCCATCGAGCCGGCGAGCGCGTAGGCGACCACCAGCGGCGGGGAGGCGAGGTAGTTCATCTTCACGTCGGGGTTGATGCGCCCCTCGAAGTTGCGGTTGCCCGACAGCACCGACGTGACGGCGAGGTCGCCGTCGTTGACAGCCTTGCTGACCTCGGGGATCAGCGGGCCGGAGTTGCCGATGCAGGTGGTGCAGCCGTAGCCGACCAGGTTGAAGCCGAGCTTGTCGAGGTACGGCGTCAGGCCCGAGCGCTCGTAGTAGTCCGAGACGACCTTGGACCCCGGCGCCAGCGTGGTCTTGACCCACGGCTTGCGCTGCAGGCCCTTCTCGACGGCGTTCTTGGCGAGCAGGGCCGCGCCGATCATCACCGAGGGGTTGGACGTGTTGGTGCAGGAGGTGATCGCCGCGATGGTCACCGCGCCGTGGTCGACCTCGTACTGCGTGCCGTCCTCGAGCGTGACCAGCTGCGGGTTGGACGGGCGTCCGCCGTCCTTGGGCGCGGCGGACACGTAGTCCTTGGGCCGGGACTGGCCGTCGTCGTGGCTCGAGACCGGGTCGGACGCGGGGAACGTCTCGGCGACGGCCTCGTCGTAGCCCTCGGCCGGGTCGGAGTCGGCGGCGACGTAGTCGGCGAGCGCGCCGCGGAAGCCGGTCTTGGCCTCGGACAGCGAGACGCGGTCCTGCGGGCGCTTGGGGCCGGCGATCGAGGGCACGATGTCGGCGAGGTCGATCTCGAGGCGCTCGGAGTAGCGCGGCTCGTGGTCGGGGTCGTGCCAGAGGCCCTGGGCCTTGGCGTAGGCCTCGACGAGCGCGATCTGCTCGGGGGTGCGGCCGGTGAGCTCGAGGTACTTGGTGGTCTCCTCGTCGATCGGGAAGACCGCGATCGTGGAGCCGTACTCGGGGCTCATGTTGCCGATGGTGGCGCGGTTGGCCAGCGGGACGGCGCCGACGCCGGGGCCGTAGAACTCGACGAACTTGCCGACGACGCCGTGCTTGCGCAGCTGCTCGGTGATCGTCAGGACGAGGTCGGTGGCGGTGGCGCCCGAGGGCAGCTCGCCGGACAGCTTGAAGCCGACGACGCGCGGGATCAGCATGCTGACCGGCTGGCCGAGCATCGCGGCCTCGGCCTCGATGCCGCCGACGCCCCAGCCCACGACGCCCAGGCCGTTGACCATGGTGGTGTGCGAGTCGGTGCCGACGCAGGTGTCGGGGTAGGCGACGGTCTCGCCGTCGACCTCGCGGGTGAAGACGGTGCGCGCCAAGTGCTCGATGTTGACCTGGTGCACGATGCCAGTGCCCGGGGGCACGACCTTGAAGTCGCTGAAGGCGCCCTGGCCCCAGCGCAGGAACTGGTAGCGCTCGCGGTTGCGCTCGTACTCGATCTCGACGTTGCGCTCGAACGACTCGGGGGTGCCGAAGACGTCGGCGATCACGGAGTGGTCGATGACGAGCTCGGCGGGCGCGAGCGGGTTGATCTTGGTGGCGTCGCCGCCGAGGTCGGCCATCGCCTCGCGCATCGTGGCGAGGTCGACGACGCAGGGCACGCCGGTGAAGTCCTGCATGATCACGCGGGCGGGCGTGAACTGGATCTCCTTGCTCGGGTCGGCGTCGGCGTCCCAGCCGGCGAGGGCGCGGACGTCGTCCGCGGTGATGTTGGCACCGTCCTCGGTGCGCAGCAGGTTCTCGAGCAGCACCTTGAGGCTGTACGGGAGCGTGGCGACGTCGAGGCCGTCACCGCTCACGGCGTCCAGGCGGTAGTAGGCGTACGCGTCGTCACCTACCTGCAGCGAGTCCTTGGCGTTGAAGCTGTTGACGCTGGCCATCGTCTCTCCTAGGTCGTCCGGCAGGGCCCATCCTGCCCAGCCGCGGCGACACGCGCAGGCTCAGGTTCGCCTAACCTCGCGCGCCGCGGTCCGTGCTGGCGGTCACCATGTCTCTTGACGTCAAGATACACGACGTCGAGCGGTCGTACCAACCTCCTGACGGTTTCCCAGGTTCACCTGGGGTTCGGCCGACACCCCGGAGAACTTCCCGTGGTCTCGTCGGTTTCCCAGGTGAACCTGGG